>JAUVIX010000270.1 GCA_030592565.1 Chlorobiota bacterium | reverse complement strand
CATTGTTCCGTTAAAGGAAATATTGGTTCTGTTAAGGTCTGTATTTGGAACAGCACCTTTCTGATTCATATTATTAATTGAGAGTCTCATAAAGGCTTTTTCAGAACCGCCTGTAATAGCAAGACTGTTTGTTAATGTTCTTCCTGTTGTGAAGAAGTCTTGTACATTATTAGGTTGTGAAACCCAGGGTGTTTGCTCGTAAACCGGTATTCCGTCAGTACCCATTGAATAAGGACTATCGAACTGACGGAGATTAAGACCGGCATCCAGTCTTGGTCCCCAGCTTTCGTCCATACCATCCCAAACACCGTTACCTGTACCGTCATAAAAAGAGAAGCCTTCATTTTCAGCATACTCCTGATAACTGTTATATCCGGAACTTTGTTTGTAGTAGTATTCACTTCCAAGGTAACCCTGTCCGTATTCATTTTGATATTTAGGAATGATGTAAACATTATCCCAGGTACAAGAGTTTGAGAATTCAACACCGATAGTTCTCTTACCTTCACCGGCTGATTTTGTACCTTTTTTGGTAGTGATAAGAATTACACCATTGGCACCACGACTACCATAAAGGGCAGAAGCACTAGCACCTTTCAGTACACTAACAGACTCAATGTTGTCAGGGTCAATGTCCATTGCAGAGTTACCAAAGTCAGCACCTTCCCACTGGGAAACATCTGATTCAGTATTGATTATTGGAATACCATCAACTACAAACAGGGGTTGGTTGTTGCCAAAGGAGCTGTTACCACGAATAACAATACGTGAGGAAGAACCTATGGCACCTGTTGCATTAGTAATTTGAACTCCGGCTACTTTCCCCTGGAGTGCATTTACAACGTTTGATTCCCGTGCTTCTGTAAGTTCGTTTCCTTTAACATCCTGAACTGAATAACCCAGGGCTTTTTTCTCCCTGGAAATACCAAGAGCAGTTACAATAACTCCTTCCAGGTCTAGCATGTCGGATTGCATACTAATATCGATTGTGGTTTTGTCTCCAACCTCAACCGATACAGTTTCCATACCCACAAACTTGAATACAAGTACATTGTACTTTGCGTCAAAAGATAATTCGTAATGCCCATCCAGGCCAGTAGTCGTACCGATTGTAGTACCTTGAACCTGTACAGTTGCTCCCGGAATTCCCTGGCCATCGTCGGCACCGGTAACTGTTCCTGAAACAACTTTTGTTTGAGCTTGCAACGCTTGCATTCCTACCAGAAATAAAAATGCAAGAAAAAGGGTAAACTTTCTCATAACAAAATAATTTTAGTTAGCAAATAATTTATTTAATAATATAATGAAATAACAAATTGTTAAAAAATATAAATGCAAATTATTTTAAAGAACGTCCTAAAACATTATAGATATTATAAAATCTGTGCCGAAAATAGTTAATAGCCGTAACATATACAAGTAAAAAAATATATTTAATCAACAATAGAGTATTAATAACTTAATATTTACTTTTATAATTACAGATGTATCAAAAAACTACAGCACTATTTATATTGATATCTATATTAAAAATCACTCATTATTTTCAACTTTAGCTTGCTTTATCTTACCGGAATTAATCATCTTTCTAATCTTAACCGAGTAAAATAACATTAAAAGCACAATGCCAATTAATACTATATATTCAGGCATATAGCCATATCCTGAAAAAAGCAAAACAAAAATAGTAATAATTGTTAGACCAAAATAGATTATAAATCCTTTGTACTTTAATTTCCAAATTAGCAAACCACTCCAGAAGGTCAAACCAAAAATAAGAAGACCGGTAACAGACATTATTAATACTTTGATTTCATCATAATTCTGGTTAGGTAAATAATCATTAAGGACTTTTGTAACCCACTTATAATTAATGGATAAGGTAAGTGTTATTAATGTCAAAGCACCGGAATATGTTAAAATTACGATATTTAATACAGACAGAAAAAAGGGTCTTTTTAAAAGGGGTTCCGGATTTGTTGAAATTGCCTTATTCATAATAATTATAAATTACAAAAGAGATAAAAAATCAGGTCATTTTCTTGAGATTTGTGCTGTATGCAAATATGAAAGCGGCTGTAACCAAAAGCGGCAGGACTGAAAACTGATAGTTTGGAATTGTAGTTAAGGGTAGAATAATTAGGAAAATTTGGGATCCAGTATATAAATGAAACCCTGTTTTTCTCATTTTCCACATCAGAATTGCGCCCATAATGGATATTGTGTAAAGCACAAACCCGATTGTAAAGTAGCTTTTTTTTGCCGACAAGATTACTTCTACACCTGGAAAGTCAGAGTAAACCTCCTTAACAATTTTCATAACTTCATCGTGCGACATTGACACAAAAAGAAAAGAGAATGCACTCATGCCACTTCCAATGAATGTCAATATTAGCAGAACTGTTATCAGCACAAGTCTTTCTGGTTTTTTATTTTCATCAATTTCCAAAGTGCGACTTTATTAATTTATATGAGAAACCAAATACAAAGGAAATGAAAAAAGCTGCTCATATGAGTAGCTTTTTTTAATTTTATTAAAACTCCTATTCCAGTTCTCCTATTTCCTTTTCAACCTCTTCAAGTATTTCGCAGGATTTAACCAGCTCTTTCATTGCATTATGGTCGTTATACAGAGGGCGGTCGATATCAAGAAAATCAACATACTTGCGGATAACCTCTTTTGCTTTGGTAACCCCTTTGCCGAAGTTATACTCCCTGAAGTCAAGAGCCTGGGCAGCAGCCATAAATTCGATTCCCAGGATTCCGTAAGCATTATCAAGGATCTGGAAATTCTTTATAGCAGTATTCATTCCCATTGAAACGAAATCTTCCTGATCAGCAGCCGCAGGTATTGATTGAACCGAAGCCGGAGCCGAAAGAATACGTTGCTCAACAATCTGCATATCTGCTGTATATTGGCTCAGCATAAGTCCTGAGAACATACCTGCTCCTTTTGTCAGGAAGGGCGGAAGTCCAACGCTAAGAGCAGGATTGTTCAATCTGTTCATTCGGCGTTCTGACATAACTGATACCATAGTGATAGCTATTCCGGCCATATCCATAGGCAGCGAAACCGGTGTTCCCTGGAAGTTTGCTCCGGAGAGTTGCATGTTCTCATCAGGGAAAAAAATTGGGTTATCGCCAACACCATTTAATTCAATTTCAACCTGTGAGCGTGCATAGTCAAGGGCGTCGCGTGCAGCCCCGATAACCTGGGGTGTTGAACGCATAGAATATGCATCTTGTACTTTGTGTGGAACTCTGCCTTCTTTTAAATCGCCACCACTTACAAGCCTGTTAATGTTTTCGGCACTTTTGACAGCTCCTTTAAATCCTCTTACCTCGTGCAATTTTTTCGTGTATGGCCCCATATTGGCTTTCAGGGCTTCGAGCGACATCGCTGCTGCAATTTCAGCCTGATTAAGCCAGTGAAAGGCATCATATAGAAACAGCGCACTCATAGCTGTCAGGACATTTGAGCCGTTGATAATGCCCAGACCGTCTCTTGCCATAAGTCCGGGAGTTTTAATTCCTGCCTTTTTCATTGCCTCTTCACCCGATAAAAGCTCACCTTTATAAAAGGCTTTACCTTCTCCCATCATTAACAACGCAATTTGCGACATAGGAGCCAGATCACCGGAAGCTCCGACAGAGCCTTTCCTGCAAACAGAAGGTGTTACTCCTTTATTTAGCATTTCGACGAGTGTGAGAGTTATTTCCGGGCGGATTCCTGAATTCCCATGTGCATGAACATTAATCCTGCCAAGCATAGCACCTCTTACATATTCAAGTGGCATTGGTTCACCAATACCGGCAGCATGATTATAAATTAGGTATTTCTGGAAATCCTTAACCTGGTCATCATTGAGAACTACTTCCGAAAATTCACCGATACCTGTGTTAACTCCGTACATAATTTCATGATTTTCTATTTTTTTCTCAAGCATTGTACGGCACTTTTTTATTCTTTCAAGAGCCTCGGGATGAAGCTCAACTTTTTCATTGTGGCGGGCAACCTTGACAATATCTTCAATTGTCAGACCCGAGCCTTTTACTATATATGTCATTTTATTTATTTTTAAATTAATATAATTATGTCCTAATATTGGGTTTGTCTTTCATAAATCAGAAAAAAGACTTTAGCTGAAAAGTGCTGTGCGGTTAATCTTTATTATAAATTTCAAAATCCAACTTTTCATTGTAGTTATGCTTTTTTATTAAAGGGGGTAAAGATATATTTTTTTATTATGCAATCAATTAATTTTTATACTTTTGCCGCCCAGTAAATTGGAGAAAAATGCGTCAGGAAACAGGAAATATTGAACAATTGCAGAAGATTATTAAGAGCGAAGATGCTGTTATGCTCTATTTTTATAACGATGATTGTCCACCGTGCTTAAGCCTCAGGCCAAAGGTGGAATCTCTGTTAGATGAATCGTTTCCTGAAATGAGTATGATCTATGTAAATTCAAAGAATCATCCTGAGATTCCGGCAAGTTATGGAGTATTTGCAAATCCAACATTAATGATATTTTTTGACGGAAAAGAATTTAAACGCTTTAGTAAATATATTTCCACAATTGAATTGCATAAGGCAATTGAGAGATATTACAATATTATATTTGCATAGTTTATTTCTTAATAATTCATTTAAGAAATATTGGGCTCGTAAGGGTTAATTATACCTAAGCTTTCAATTCTTATAAAATCTAAAAGCAATCTATATGCTTCAGAAGTAGTGTTATAACTTAAAACCTCAATTTTTGTAATTACAGATATGTTTGGAGTTCTATTAATAATATCATTCATAAATTCCATACCCTTATCTGAAAGTTTACCGGATAGGAAGCCAATTAAAGCATTAGAATCAATTAGAAAGCCCTGTCCCATTGCTCTCGGCTTTGAATAATGTGGTTTTGTATATCTTCAGCAATATCAGCAGATAATTTTCCCGCATACTTTTCCGAGAGATTACCCTTTATCAAATGATTATTTTCCAATATACGTAGTAAATTTAATTCTTCCAACTCCTTAATAAGCTTCATAGTCTTAGGTGTTGTTAATTGTATGATAACAGTATCCATAATATTAAATCTTTTTTGCAAATATATGGGATTCTTCTAACAAAAACAAGAACAAATAAATATCTATGATACAACCCTCGTTAATTCTTCAAAATCCACACTTTTCTGCTCCCCTGTTTTCATATTTTTCAATGTGAAAGTGTTGGAATCAACCTCCTGTTCACCGGCAAGAACAACAAATGGAATGTTTTTATTGTTGGCGTAATTCATCTGCTTTTTGAGTTTGGTTGCATCCGGGAACATCTCTGTATTAATTCCATTCTCTCTTAACTTCGCTACATAAGTTAAGCAGTATTTCTCCTCCTCTTTTCCGAAATT
>JAUVIX010000286.1 GCA_030592565.1 Chlorobiota bacterium | reverse complement strand
GTTCTCCACTCTCATAATGCGAGACACGTGAAAAGCCAAGCATATTCAGCGATTTACCAACATTTACGTTTGTAAGCCTGACATTGCTCCTGTTCTTCTCATTCAAATAAGTCAATATCGATGTAGCTGTCATAAACTTCACCTGCTCCGGAATACTTTCGTAACCTCTTTTGTTTCCTGGTATCAGGTACATTTGAATCAATTCCATTTCAGGGCTGCGGATAAGGAAAGTCTTATTGGCATTTTCATTTTCAACAATTTCTTCTGTCGTAAGCTGATAATTGAACCGGGTATTATTGAAAAGGTGATATGCCTGTGCCCAAATTTTGTTAATATCAATCTCTTTGTTGTAATCCCAATTTATGCCATCTATTAGAAAACATATCCATCTTACATTTCCGGTTTCATCAATCAAAAATTCCTGGCGATTTGTTGATGCGACAAAATTGCATCTCCTCTGCAATATTTCAGGTCTTTCGCCATACGGCAAACGCACTTTCACCCGGTGTTTGCTCATAACACTTTTTAATGAATTGATATCATATTTGCTCAATACAGATAATTCATCAATGTTAACAATGAAGTTCTCTGTTAGCGCAATCAAGTCATCTTTATTGGTACCGATGTTCTCGGTATAATAATCTTCAAGTTGCGGAGGACATAACCAACGCAAAAATGTTGTTTTTCCCGATGATTGTTCTGCATGAACAAGAGTAAAGCAGTGTTTATTGAAATCAGCTTCGAGGCTACACGCAACAGAGCGTACCAACATTTTGCCAAACATATTTTCAAACCTAATCCTTTCCCGGTTTCCTTCTGAAGTCTCACTAACCTTAATAAATTCAGATAAGTTTTTAATATGATCCTCTCCATCCCAGGCAGGAAGGTTGTTAAAGTATTCATTAAAGACATTTTTCTTGGGAACGAAATCACTTTTCATCAAGCTCCTAATATCCGATATAGAATAATTGATATGAGTTTTTTTTAACTGTCGGTAGATATTATCAATATTTAGCTCTGAGTATTCCGAGTCCCCTTTTTCTCTGCATTTAAACCGGTTTGCGACTACATTAAAATAAATATCGTAGTTTTCAGATATATGACTTTCAACCCGGCTGATAAGTGAACTGCTTTTACCATCCTCGTCTTCGGTCAAGGACAGTTCCGAACGAACCTGCTTTATTGCTGTAGTAAAATCCCTTTTTTTAATATTAAAATCTTTAGCAAGCGAATCCAGATATTTCATCATTTTAACGTTATTATTGTACTGAATCAACCTGCTGGCAATTTCCAGGATGGCTTCCGATTGCATTCCAATATCATCAGCAGCATTCGAGAGAAGTTCCCGTGCTTCAGGGATATAGTCTTCCATTTTATCCTCTTTTATGGAGGTAGTTTCCACCTTATTCGAAAAGGTTATGGGACGATAATTTTTCATACCAATGGTTTTTAATTTTTTCTGTTAGTTGTTTTGTTGATTTACCTGCCCGGATATCATCGGCAATATGTTCACTCTCTTCAGCTATTTGCATCAATATTTTCCTGACCATCATTTTCACTTCGTGCGTTCCTTCACTATAAATTCTCTTTTGAAATTTGATGGAATGGATATTGTTCAAATCACGTTCTATTTGCAAAATTACCCACCTGTATTTTTGCATAATCGCTTAAAAATGAATTTCTGATGCAACCGGGCTGTTGTACTTTTTCAGTGATTTATAAATAGATTTTAAAAACCTTAAAGGAAGTTTTTCCAATAAATCTATCCCGTCTGGTTTTAGTCCCATTATAAGTAATAGCTGCCGGTATTTCCTTGCTTTGATTTCATTGTCCTGTTCACGCTTAAAAGCTCCCTCAATTATTTGCATATTCTGTTTTAGCAAATGTTTTATCTCATCCAACGATTCAAAGGCTCCGGCTGCCGCCCTGTTATAATCTTCCAGCTCATTTATATTCAACCGGTTTTCCTGTGCCAGGTTAAAAATTATGGAATGGATTTTTGATAACGTATTATGTAAATCTTTGATGGACTGCATTGGATATGAATAATCAGGAACGAGGAATCAGAGTTTTATCCGGACGTAAATATCAACCAACATTTTTGCCGTATTCAACAATAATTTTTTCCAAATCACTCTTTCGGTACCGTTTCAGGTTACCGACTCTTAATGGCCGGGTAATTCCCTTCTTATCCCAATGCCATAAAGTAACCATCGAAATTTTTAAGAACTGTGCCATTTCTGACGGGGTTAAATACTCTTCTTCTTTTTGGATTGATTGTTCCGGTTGTTTGGCAACCAACTTTTTTAAGTTGGCAATTTCTTCGATAAGTGTTCCCAGTGCTTCGGGAACTTGGTCAAATGTCAGTTTTTTGTTTTGCTGCATTGTATTTATTTTAAATGATTAATTTTAAATAATATGGCTCGAACGCCATTCATAAAATTTAATGCAACGAAACTACGTGAAGTAAAAATAAATAAGACCTGATTTTCTGTTTAGATGGCGACCCTGACAGGGGTCGATTAGGGTCGATTGGGGTCGACAAAAAAGATTTTATATCTATAATAGGCTCAAATACAATAAGATGTAATTTTGCGCAAAGGGGTCGACAAAAATTGTTGATTATCCCCTTATTTCTTACAAAATATCATCAATTTCTCTGTATCCACCACGACCGGAATTAGATTTCAGCTTTTTCTCATCTTTGCCAATAATACAACTGTTTACCTGTTTCATGTCAAAGTTAATCCCAATAAATACTATCTCTTTTAATAAATAATGACACCAACTATTTGGCTTTAACCAATCTAACCTTTTCATTGACGGGACTATCGGCTTACTCCGAAACAGATAAATAAAATCATCATTTGAAATTTCAGATATGTAGCGATATTCAAGTAATAAAACTCTTAATCCTTCCAATTGAATTTTTGAAAATGATGTTTCAAAAGTTTTTAAATACTCTGATTGGGAGTTATCATGCATCACAATACAGCCACTATTAATTAACTCTGAAATGCCATCCAAAAATATCTTCTCATTATCGAACCATACCTCTAAAATGTTTATATAGGTATATTCTTCGGGGCTAAAATCATTCAATAATTTTTCCTGTTTCAATGAATGAGATTCTATCAAAATATCTAATTTGTATTTGTTTAATTTCTGAATACTCTCTCCTTTTTTTACAAAATCAACTGCTTTTATTCGCTTCAAAAGCTCTTTAGTCGTAGAAATTAACAAGTCTAATAATTCTGATTTTGTAATGGTTTTAATCTTATACCTTTTAATATATGGATTATAAGCATCGGCACTTTTTATTAGCAGCCATTTTCGGTCATATTGTTTTTTGAACTCTGAAAATAGTTCCAGGTCAAAAGGAAATGTATTCAACCATTTTTGAATAGTTGCATAAATAACATTAAAATCAGTTTTATCCTTTTCATCAACTTTTTTAATCTTTGGGTTCAGCTTATTATCCAGATAAGCTATTAGCTTATTCCGTTTCTCTGCAACAATTTCTTTTTCAATATTTTGGAGATAATATGTAACCATATAAACATACAATTTAAAACCTAATGCAGGCATTCCAAAACTCGCAATATTGTAATCAATGTAGTGCCTGATATCATTGTACCAGTTATCGGAACTAATCTTATTCTTTATAAAATACTCGGTATATGAAAGTTGAGTAACAATCTTTACAGGGAGTCCTTTGAAATCACTTTTTTTAAACCACCATTTATATGCTTCATCCTCTTCCTTTGTAAACTTAGGGAAATCATCTTCAAACCATTTTTCAAGTACCTTAATAGTTTCAGTATGAAAGTCACAACAGTGGGGGAATTTATTTGATTTTTCAATATCATTATGGGGGCGATATCCTTCAACGTGAGGCAAAACTGGTTTAGAACCCAATTTAAAATCAGAGGCTTTAATCTCTAAAAATGGTTTATCCATGCAATTATAATATTTGGAATAAATTATTAGTTTGAATTTTTCAACCAGTGTCGCTGCAATAGTTTTGCATGTTCTTCCGGGGTTACTTTAATATATCTCAAAAATGCCTTTTCAGTGTGATGGCCGGTAATTGACATTATACTTATTGAAGGGAATCCTGATTTATACAGGTTTGTTGCAAAACTCCTTCGCGCAGTATGACTACTCACCATTTGCCATTTTTTAAACCTTTCGGTAATACGAATTCCTCCTTTTGTGATTGATTTTGATTCAACTGAATTGATTTCTGCCGACTGACAAACTTCTTTTATGTAGTCATTAAATTTCTGATTGGACAACATTCTGGGCAAAGTTCCATCATATTTTTCCAAAATCTCCTTGACAACAGGATGAAGAGGTATAGTAACTTTATGTCCGGTTTTTTCCTGTTCAAGATATAAAAAACCATCTTTTATATTTTGAGAATTTACTGACACCAAATCTGAAAACCTGCATCCTGTCCAGCATCCAATTAAAAACAGATCACGTATCTTTTCCAAACGTATATTATTTGAGAAATCAAATCCCCATAATTTGTCCAACTCCTTTTCATTTAAATAAATTGCCTCAGAATCTTCAGTAACGACTTTGAAACTTCTACTCCTAAAGTCTGTATTTGTATTTAAACCCTGTTCTGTTGCCACACCCATAAGTCCCTTCAATATTGCTATTTGTTTTGCAATAGAATTGGTGGCTAAATTACAGTCTTTGGTTAAGTATCTGGTAAAATCATAATAAAATTTTATAGTAATATCATCAAAATCAATTTGTCGTTTTCTCAACACTGTAAATTTCTTCAAATGATAATAACATGTTCCGTATTTCTTCAGAGTTGATGTAGAAATTTTCTTGCCGGTAGCAGGATTAACCCTTTCCTTCGAAATTTGAATATAAGATTCAATAAAATCAAAAAGTGTAATCTTCTTTTCTTCATACTTCTCCGGGTTCCAATACCTGTCAATAGTTATCTTTAACCAATCTTT
>JAUVIX010000253.1 GCA_030592565.1 Chlorobiota bacterium | reverse complement strand
ATAGAAAATATTTTTTTGGTTATAGACATTCACTATATTGAATTCGGCTTCGAGCGTACTGCTGTTTTTAAACTTGAAACTTCTCTTAACACTGATATCCAGGCGGTGGTAGTTTGGCAGTCTTCCCTGATCGGTTTCGTCACCAAGTAGAATACGCATATCTCCGTTTTGTGTCAGGTAGTTATTAACTTCATTTTCATCAAGTTTGATAAATTCATAGTAACCTGTTGTTTTAAAGAAAGGGAATCCTGTACCGAAATTCCATCTGGCATTAAACTGCCATTGGTTTTTATCTCCGGCAAAAACGGTAGCCATAATATTGAAGTTGTGCCTTCTATCGTAATGAGGGTAGTATTCAATCATCTCCCCGAATGCATCTTCATATGACCTTTTGGCAATTGCATAGGTATATGTAAACTTAAATATCTTTATTGCATCCTCATACTTTCCCGACAGTTCTACTCCGTATGATTTTCCTGTTTCCACAACAAAATCCTTTGTAAGAACTTCTGGCAGATTCTCAGCATATTCTTCATCTACAAGCTTTTTATTGTTAAATCCAATAAGCTGGGGGTAGTTTTTAAGGTATCCTTCGAGATTAAAAAAGAGATATTCTCCGATATCTACTTCTGTTCCAAGAATGATATGCTGTGATTTTTGAAGTTGATCTTCAACTGGTTCCCCGTTGATCTTATCAACAAGGTTAACAGGTGCCGAAAGATATCCCTTGAAAAAGTTGAGTATATCCATGTCGGATGTTGCACTCAGTAAATTTTGCGAATATATACCTGCAGCAAGTTTCAGTCTGAATTTTTTAGTTACGTTTAATTTTGCGGCCAACACAGGGCTGGGAAATATCTTCGACAATGTTGTGTACCAGTTAACTCTGAATCCGGGCTCAATAATCAGTTTCCCAAATTTACCATGAAATGTAACATAACCTGACAACTCAGACGAGTTCTGCTGTTGATTGGTATTGTTGTAATCCGTGCTGTAAAACAGGTAATTGGTTTTAAGTGTTACAACTTCGGCTCCATATTTAAAATAGCTTTCGCCTGTATAGTTTGTGATATGAAGCCCGAAATTTCCTGAACTTATCTCACTGGTGCGGGGTGAATAATTCGTCTCATCAAAACTCATTGAATAATTTGAACCGGCAAATGATATCTCCACAATGCTTGTTGAGTGTTTTGGCATAGCTGTCATGCGGCCACCAAAGCCGGATGACTTCCAGGAATATGAAAGTGGTGAGTTTGTATATTGTACCCTGTCATTAAACAGGAATCCAAAAAGATCAATTTTAAACGCATCGCTTGCAAAGAAAGACAGTTTTCCGTAAAAGTCGGTAAAAGTGTAAGGTAATTCACGGTCGATGTAACTGTAAAAGACATCTTTTGCCTGTTCGAGATATGATCCCTTTGCTGATAACATAAACGACATATAGGGCTTGTCAGCGGATTTCTTTTTAATAATTGGCCCTTCGATAAGGACTTTAGAGGCAATAGTTGAAACATCAATTTTTCCCGAAATCTTTGAAACATTACCATTTCTTGTAGTAATATCCATAACAGATGAGATAGCACCACCATATTCTGCGCCGAAACCTCCGGTAAATACTTTCATATTTCGTATAGCATCAATGTCAATAACCGAAAATAATCCGATAGAGTGCATCGGACTGTAAATAATTGCACCGTCTAATATGGTTTTGTTTTGAATAGGAGCACCTCCCCTGATATACAATCGGCCTCCCACATCTCCTGTTGATATAATTCCGGGTAGAGTAAGAAGGTGTTGCGAAATATCCGGCATACTGGCAATTGAAGGTGTCATTTCAATATCAGTAGGTATAATTTTTATTTCCGATACCTTAACTTTTGAAATATTATCAGCTCTCTCACCGCTTACACTAACCTCCTGCAGGTTGTATGCTTTGCCTGAGATGTTGAAGTTCTTCGTTAGTACACTACCTTCTGAAAGATGAATAATTTCAGAAATAGAATCATATCCAATGCTGAATACGACAAGTGTGTAATCTCCGGGTTTTATTTTTGAGATGATATAATAACCGTGGTCATCAGTCAGCGATCCCTGCTGAGTTTCTTTTATGTAAACATTTGTATAAGGCAAAGGCTCAGATGTGGATTTGTCAATTACAACGCCTTTAACAACACAATCCTGCGCAAATGATGTTAGGCCTGTAAGGCTCAGGAGAATTATTACGATTGAAATTATTATAAAATTTTTCATAATTAATGCCATTCTCCGTTTTCGTCTGCAAATCGTAAATTAGTTGTGTATTGCCCCCATGATATTTCATGGTATGTTGCATCTTTTAGTTTCATGCCAAAGAAAGTATAGTAATAGCGACAGGCAAAAATACCTGCTCCTTTGTCATAGCTGCTGTATGAAGTATTATAATGGGCTGAGTTGGCAGAGTTGCTAATCTGAATATAAATTTCAAGTTCTTCATCGTTTATTACAAGCATTTTATCAACTGCAACTGCCCTTCTTTTTATATTAGGGTTAACAGGGATATTCTCGCCCATGTATTTGTAAAACTCCTGTGGTAATTGATCCTCCTTTTTCCCAACACTGTCGTAGTATGGCCTCCAGTCTAATACTTTCATCAATGTATCCGTGTCAGTATATTCATAATAGAGTAGGCGGGTAATCCTTTTCTCAAATTGATTTGGCATTAGGGAACCGTTGTATTCCGGCAATTTCTCAGCATTATTCAGATACTGTGCTGCATTGAATCTTTTATCCTCTGTAAAGGCATATTCTAAATTCCTTGTGCCAAGAATTTGAGTTTCGCCAACCATTGAATAGTCGGTTTCTATATTTTTGACCACAAGCTTGTAATCGTAATCATAGTCAAGAATTTCCATTGTCTTATATGTGTAATACCCTGAAGATGAAAATAATCCATTATCTTTTTGAAAATCAGTTGAGGGTTTTAAAATTATGGAGTCAACCTGTTCTCCTCCTTTCCACATCTGTAGTACCACCTGAATAGCACTCGTGTCAACATTTACAGAATCCCCAATTATCACCGAAGAATAAGGATCACCGCTTGTAAGAAATATTCTGTTTACTCTGGCATACTGTGCAGTATCCTTAATGTTTAGAGTGCAATATGCTGCATATTGCTCTTCCCAGTCTGCTGTCGAAACAAAGTCGTCTTCGCAGGAATAGAGAGAAATAATAATCAGAAAAAAGAGAGTAAATTTATTTTTCATATAATAATGATTTAATTGTAATTGCATTGATGGAATAGTTAAAAAATTAAATATTGGAATTCAGAAGATTAATTATCCGGTTTTTATATCTCATTTTTTACTATATTTATAAATTTAAGACAATGCTTATCGACAAAAGGAGGCATTGTAAATAAAATTAAGGTGTTCTACTCGCCAATAATTTTTACAAGGACTCTTTTCCTGCGTTTGCCATCAAATTCTCCATAGAAAATTTGCTCCCATGGACCAAAGTCCAGTTGTCCGTTAGTAACTGCAACTACAACTTCCCGGCCCATAACTGTTCTTTTTAGGTGAGCATCGGCATTATCTTCAAATCCATTGTGGAGATACTGTGAGTAGGGTTTTTCGGGTGCAAGTTTCTCGAGCCAGACCTCATAGTCATGATGCAGCCCGCTTTCATCATCATTGATGAAGATGCTTGAGGTTATGTGCATCGCATTAACAAGGCAAAGCCCTTCTTTGATGCCGCTCTCAATAATGCATTCCTGTACCTGGTGTGTTATGTTTACCAGTTGTCTTCTGGTGGGTGTGTTGTACCACAGCTCTTTACGATAAGATTCCATAATTGCGCTTTTTCTTTCAGGCTTTAAAAGTAAAAAAATATTTGAAACTATATGCAAAAAACCTTTTATTTTAAGCCGGTATCATTGTAACCTGCTATTTGTATTGCCAGCCAATCTATGTCTAATTCCTCTCCATTTGCTATAATTTTAGCTTTCAAATAAAAAGATTCTCTCAATTTCAGCTGGGATGTGATAAATGATAACAGTTCTTCAGGGCTTTTTCCTGTAATTAATGGTCTTTTTCGCTTTGCATTTAAAATGCGATCAATAAGTGACTTGCTGTTCACTTTCAGGTAAATAGAAACCCCATTGGCATTTATCTTTTCCATATTATTAAAAAAACAGGGAGTTCCTCCACCCGTAGAGATTACAATATTGTCTGTTTTAAATGTTTCTGAAAGAGTCTTCTTCTCAAGTAACCTGAATGCGTCTTCGTCATATTTGTCAAAGAGGGTGGGGATGGTGATATGGTATTTTTCTTCTATCATTTCATCAAGGTCGATAAATTTGCACCCCAGCTTTTTAGCCAGTCTTCTTCCGGTGGTGGTCTTTCCGCTTCCCATATACCCGATAAGATAGATTCGCATAATTGGATAAATTTGTACAAACCTAAGATAAAATTGCAAATTATAGATTATAAATTGCAAATAAATCTTAATTGGAAAATTCAAAATAATTAAGTTCTCCTTTCGTGTTAGTTTATTTTTTAATTTTGCACGCTAATAATAATAATGGTATAATGAGATATTTTGCTTTTATCGGAATTCTTCTGTTTTTATTTACCGGATGTGGTGATAACAATGGGAATAATTTGTCAACAGACCTTGTGAGCAATCCGAAAACAGCTTCAGGTAAGGAGAATATGAGTGATCTTACCGTTATCGAATTTGATAAAGAAATTCATGACTTTGGAAAAGTTATGCAGGGTGAAAAGGTGACATTTAATTTTAAATTTGAAAATGTCGGGAAAAGCGATCTGCTGATTACAAGGGTGAACACTAGTTGTGGATGTACTGCTTCCGAATTTCCAAGAGAACCTATCAAGCCTGGCGAGAAAAGATCGTTGAGGGTTACTTTCGACAGTGAAGGACGTAAGGGCGTGCAGAATAAAACAATAACGGTGGTTTCAAACTGCCAGCCTGATATAAAAGTCCTTAGAATAAAGGTAATGGTTATTACACCGAAATAAATAATTTTTTAAATCTATTGATATGACAAATTTAATGAACATTTTACTATTTATGCCTTCTGCTGAGGGGCAGGAGAGTGGAGGACTAATGAGTTTTCTGCCGCTTGTATTAATCATTCTTGTTTTTTATCTGTTTTTTATTCGTCCGCAGATGAAAAAAACAAAGGATCAAAAAAAATTCAGGGCTGCTTTGAAGAAAGGTGATAAGATAATTACCATTGGTGGTATTCATGGTAAAATTGTAGATGTAAAAGAGACAACCTTCACCATTGAAGTTGAAGGTCAGATCAGATTAAAGGTTGAAAAATCTGCTGTTGCAATGGACTCTGCTTCACAGATTGGGCAGACAAAGTAGCAGCTTTGTGTCTTATGTTAAAGATTAATACCCTTTTATGGTTTAAAGAATAAATGTAAAATCAAAAGCATTATATTTTGAAATTCGGTTTAAATGAATTGATTCGTAGCGCCAAAGAGCCGAAAGATGAACATTTCAGAAATCGGATTTATGTTTTTCTGGTTTGTCTCGGGATATCTGTGTTTTTGTGGTTCTTGATAGGTCTGTCAAAGAACTATTATGGTACTATTGAATATCCGATTGAGTATAAAAATATGCCTAATGATCTGGTACTTACCAATTCGCCGGATAGTATTTTATCTTTCAGAGTAACTTCTGGCGGTTTTGAACTTGCAATTTTGAAATACCTGACCAGAAAAAGACCCTTCGAAATTGATTTGAGAAATTCAAAGCTGAGAAAGATTGATGATAAAAGATACGAAGTTCTGATTAATACATCAAACTTGACTGGTAGAATACAGAATCGTTTAAACCTTTCCGAAAAGATGGTTTCTGTATCTCCTGCGGTGGTTGAAATAACCTTTGAGTCACTGGCAAGAAAAATGGTCAGGGTTATTCCGAACCTGTCTCTTGATT
>JAUVIX010000335.1 GCA_030592565.1 Chlorobiota bacterium | reverse complement strand
TATAAAGAGAACTCACATAATTTTGCCACAAATACACGGGCTGTTCAAGAGCAGATTGAAGAAAAGATAATTGGTAATATCCCTTTAGATAAGTGCGAGAATATAAATCGGTTGCCTAATAGTGGTAACAGGATGATAGAGAATATTGAAAAGGTACGTCAAGAATTGAATGTTCCATTTCTTGCAACCGATAGAAATGTTTTGAACCTGCCCGGTGTCGGAAAGAGTCTTACATTTAGAACTATTGGTATTACTTATGACGGGCGTCGTATTTTAGAATTTGATCATGATATTACCCGCACTCATAGTCCGATTATAAAAAAAATGGGCAAAGTAATTATTATTGAATCAAAATCAATAGATGAATACCTTCAACAACTGGAGTCTATGGGTGAGGATACTGAAGAATACAAAGATATTTGGGGTTATTCAATTGGGGAAACAGAGCCTCTATTGCCCATTTATGAATATCCAAAATATGATTACGGGATTACAGATGAACTTACAAACCTTGAGGTATAGAAAAAAGCAGTCTTGTAAACGAGACTGCTATTTTGATTTTTATAATTTTTTTTAAATATTAGGTATTCATTCCACCACAAACCTGGATAACCTGGCCTGTAACATAAGAAGATAGTTCAGATGCTAAAAAAGTTGCAACATCTGCTACATCCTCAGGCTTGCCACCCCTTTTAAGAGGTATTTGATTAATCCAGACATTTTTCACATCATCAGGAAGTTTAGCTGTCATCTCTGTTTCAATAAACCCGGGAGCAATAGCATTACAACGGATATTCCTTGATCCAAATTCCTGAGATATAGATTTCGTGAATCCAATCATGCCTGCCTTTGAAGCAGAATAATTTGCCTGTCCACCATTTCCGCTAACACCTACAACCGAACTCATATTAATGATTGAACCTGATCGCTGTTTTAGCATTGAACTCTGTACAGCCTTTGTCAAATTAAAAGCAGACTTCAGGTTTATTGATAATACAAGATCCCAATCCTGCTCACTCATTCGCAACATTAATTTATCTCTTGTAATTCCTGCATTGTTAACAAGAATATCAACTTTTCCAAAATCCTTCAAGACCTCATTTATAAATTTATTGCTATCCTCAAAAGAGCTTGCATCCGAGGCATAACCTTTTCCCTTTTGTCCTAAAGCAGCAATCTCCTTCTCAAGACTCTCAGCCTGTTCATCATATCTGATATCGGAAAATGCAACGTCAGCGCCTTCCGATGCAAACTTCAGGGCAATTGCTCTGCCAATACCTCTTGATGCTCCAGTTATAACAGCTGTTTTACCTTCTAATAATTTCATAAAACTCAATATTTAATTTATTTCGGTTGCAAAGATACAATTTTATGATAAATCCGATTTTGAGTTTTCGAATATGTCGGTATAATGTATAATTATCGTCCGATAAACCTAACGGCAACAGCCTTAAAACTAACCCAAACTTTCTTACCTTCAGTTAAGTTGAGTTTTTTGACTGATTGTTCGGTAATATATGATGAAATTATTATTCCTGCATCCACAACTATTTCTATTCCACTAATCGTAGGGATAATATTCAAGATGGTTCCAGGGAAACTGTTTGTCAGGCTTGAATCTATTTTGTCACAGGAGATCACAACATCCTCAGACCTGAAGAATACAAAGCCCTCCTTGCTGGAGCCAATTATTGGTAATGTTGAAATCTCAACTTTATTTTCAAGAAATATTTTTTTGTTTGAAACAATGTCTGCTTTATAAAAATTTCTTATTCCGGTTAGGTTTGCAACAAATTTTGACTTTGGTGTGTGAAAAACTTCCTTTAAAGTTCCTGTTTGTATTATAGAGCCATTGTGTATAATTCCCACCTTTTGCGCCAATGCAACAGCTTCCTGATAATCGTGTGTTACATGAATGATCGTCAGTCCTTCTTTGTTCAGTTTTCGCAAAACATCTCTCATTTCATTTCTAAGCTGAACATCAAGAGAGGAAAGTGGTTCATCAAGCAAGAGGCATTTAGGATTCAATGTAAGTGTACGTGCGAGTGCTACTCTTTGCAGTTCTCCACCTGAAAGTGTTGAAGGTTTTCTGTGCAAAAGTTTTGATATGCCCATTTTTTTAGCCAAATCCATCACTATTATTTCTCTTTTGTGTTTTGGAATTTTATTTGCCTTTAATGGGTAACAAATATTTTCTTTAACGGAAAGATGGGGAAATATGGCATAATCCTGAAAGACAATACCAACCTGCCTTTTTTGAATAGCAACATTTGTTATATCTTTTCCAGAAAGAATAATTTTTCCTTTATCAGGTTTTACAAGTCCGGCAACTATTTCAAGTATCAATGATTTTCCTGCACCCGATTTTCCCAATATTACGAAATATTCTCCACCTACTACTGTGAATGAAATTTTCTTCAGTGAGAATTCATCAAAATTCAATGATATATTTTCGAGTTTAAGCATAATTCATTCAATCTGTTTTTCTGTCTGTAATCATTCGTAGAACTATAAAAAATATTAGTGATACAGATACAAATATCACTGCAACAGGTTGTGCATATTTAAGCCCGAAAGCTCCGAAACGCTCATAAATCATAATAGGCGTAATCATTGGGTGATAGGCCACAATAACAACTGCTCCAAATTCACTCATACCACGGGCAAACATCATTATAGCTCCCGACACAATATTGCGCGAAGCAAGAGGCAGAGAAATTGTGAAAAAAACTCTTAACGGTGAAGCACCAAGATTTAAAGCCGTCTTTTCCAACCTTACTGGTACTGAGACAAAGCCGTCGCGCGCAGCATTTAACAGAAATGGCACGCTCACAAAAGCCATTGCAATGGAAATGCCAACCGGATTACCCACAAGATCAAGCCCAATTGCTCCGGCAGTTTTCCCAAGAACACTGTTACGTGAAATTACTCCAAGAATAGCTATTCCGGCAGCAGTATGAGGAATAACAACAGGCAGATCAATAATTCCAGACACCAGCCTTTTGCCAGGAAATTCCTTCCGTGCCAGAATGTAAGCCAATGGAATACCAGCAATAGAAAATACAAGAGTAGCGAAAAATGCAGTAGTCAAAGTAAGTAAAATACTGTTTTGCACTTCCTTGTCTGCCACTGTTTCCGTCAACTGTGATAAAGATGATGAAAACATCAGCCCAAACATTGGGGCAATAATGAACAGAAGTGCAACTCCACTCAGAAATATAATTACAAGCTGAAATTTACTTTGTTTTTGCATTATTTTTTAGTTGTAAATAACACAGGGTCAACGGTAACCATAAAATAAGCCCAACTGTTAAAATAACTGTTGTTTCCTCCTTTTATAACTTCCATGCTTTTTGTTGCAAGTAAAAATGAATATCCGCCTTCTAGTTTTAAAAATTTCATCAACCTGGCCTTTACTTTCAGATCAATTTCATTTCCCAGATTTTTATCTATTAATTCACCATTATTAACAATGTCACCAAAAAGCCGGAAGAAATAATAATCAGCAAAAATATCAACATTATCAGAAATACCGAATTTTACTTTTAAGTAGGGGTTTATCAGTCCGGCATACTTTGTTGTTACCGGGATCGAGAAATAGTCCATTGTTCCATTGAATTTATGTCGACTGCCATAAAGAATGTTAAATGCGTGGTCTATGTTCATGTTCCCGGT
>JAUVIX010000317.1 GCA_030592565.1 Chlorobiota bacterium | reverse complement strand
AGATGAAGAAATGAAGGACCGTCTGGGTAAGCTTTTCTTTCAAACCAAAAATAGGTTGGATAAAAAACTAGAGGACGAAGGATTTGTTAATTTACTGGCATTAACTAATAAAACAAAAGATTAACACTAAAAATATATTGGTGAATGTAGTCAAACAATGCCCAAGTATTTACATATTACTATTATAGGAAACATCGGTTCGGGGAAAACAACCCTGACACGCCTTCTCGCCAAAAATTTTGGTTGGGAAGCCCATTTTGAAGACGTTGATACAAACCCTTATCTGAACAGCTTTTATGAAGATATGCAACGATGGTCGTTCAACCTGCAGATCTATTTCCTGAACAGCAGATTCAGGCAGGTGGTCGAAATAAGAAACAGTGGTAAGACAGTTATTCAGGACAGAACAATCTATGAGGACGCATACATCTTTGCACCTAACCTGCACTCGATGAACCTGATGACCACAAGAGATTTTGAAAATTACATCTCTCTTTTTGAATTGATGAGCTCATTTATTCAGCCACCAGACCTCTTAATTTATCTGAGAGCTTCTGTGCCAACACTGGTCAATCAGATACAAAAGCGTGGCAGAGATTATGAGGAGGCAATAAGACTTGATTATCTGAAAAAACTTAACGAGCGTTATGTAGGCTGGATCACAAAATATAGTCTTGGTAAACTTCTGATCTTTGAAGTTGATGATCTCGACATCCAGGATAATCCGGCTGACCTTGCAATGATAATAGAAAAAGTAAATGCTGAATTGCATGGGCTGTTTTAGTTGCTATTCCTGTATTGGTGGGGAATGATGAATGATTGAATAGATGCAGGTAAAATGATTGAACTGAGTGAATTGGAATAATGAAATATTGAAAGAATGAGTTTATTAGTAAAATATTTCTACATCCTTATTTTCTTTTTAATGATGAGTATATCCTGCAAAAGAGATGTAATCAAAAAGGAGTTTTGTAATGATAACGGGCAGCAGGTGGTGCAGGAGTGGTTTAACGACAAGCAAATAAAATCAAACATCACTTATCTAGATAAATCGGGAAAGAACTATATTTCAATGTCATATAACAAATCAGGCAGAATGATTGACTCTGCTACGTACATTAATGATATAATAACAGATCAGCATAAATATTACGATTCAGGCTCAGGGCTGACACATATCGAAAACTTTAAAAACGGAGTTTTAAATGGTGTAATGAATGCTGTTTTTGATAATGGAGTTACAAGTTTTGAAGGATATATGCTTAACGGCTCAAAAGTAGGTGAATGGAAGTTTCATTATAAAGACGGGAGGCTGATTACTTATGAATTTTATGATTCTTCGGGAAATATAAAATATTTCAGGAAATATGATGATTCGGGTACACCCGAAAAAATATCAGGTTCAGGATTAATAGATGTTTTATTGAATGTTAATAAACCCGACACGAACACTTATGTAGAAGCTAATGTCACAATGGCTTCTCCTCCTGGTTGCACAACTGAACTGACTGTTTTAGAGGATGGAAAAATTACTATTGTTGATTCTTATAACATAACAAAGCCAAATGTGAAGTTTATATTTCCCATAGGTAAAACCGGGAACATTAGTTTTATCTTTAATCTGAGAATCATAGATAGTAAAGGTAATAATCCGGAAGAGTATTCTGTTGATAAAATTGTTAAGGTTGATTGATTTTATGAAGCATATAGAGGGACAAAATCATGACAAACCCAAAATGTTAAACTAAGAGACGAAAATTAAAACGGATGAATATTTTAGGCATCATACCCGCCCGTTATGCTTCCACCCGCTTTCCGGGAAAACCCCTTGCTATTATTAACGGCAAGCCGATGATACAAAGAGTTTATGAGCAGTGTATGAAAGCCGGCTCTATTGATGAAGTTGTTGTTGCTACGGATGATAAGAGGATTGAAAAAGCAGTAGCTGGATTTAATGGAAATGTTGTGACAACAGCATCAACTCATAAAAGCGGTACTGAGCGGTGCAATGAGGTAGTGAATAAATATAAAACACAAGGCAAGTCGTTTGATGTTGTCATTAATATTCAGGGTGATGAGCCTTACATCGAACCTTCACAGATCGACCTTGTTGCTTCCTGTTTTAGCGATAATAAAGTGGAAATTGGAACTTTGATTAAAAAAATCGAAAACCCGGAAGAGCTTTTCGATCCAAATGTGGTTAAGGTAATAACCGGAAACGATGGGACTGCAATATATTTCAGCCGGCAGGCAATTCCCTTTATCAGGGGCATTGAAAAAGGAGAATGGCTTAGTCATTACAACTTTTTCAAACATATCGGTATTTATGCTTACCGCACTGAAGTATTGATAGCTATTGCCGGCCTTGCCCCAACACCCCTCGAAAAAGCCGAATCACTTGAGCAACTTCGCTGGCTCGAAAATAATTATAAAATAAAAACCGTTGAATCTTCATTTGAAAGTCTTTCAGTTGATACGCCGGATGACATCAGGAAAATTAATTTTATCAAGTGACTTGCCTGGACGTCTGGGGTGTACGACAAATTTCCTCTTTCCAAATCAAGTTCAGAATGATAAAGCCGCCAATTGAAGCTTGACTTGACACTAGATAGGATTGAAGAAATCCCGTTAGTATTTTATTTCTAATATTCGTGTATTTTTTGGCAGAAAATAACAAATGACAAATAACAATTGCCAAATAAATAACAAAAACCAATATTAAAAATACAAACTTTTTGTAGCAAAGTAAGGTGCAATTTGAAATTTCTGGTTTATCCAGGTTAGGGATTAAATATAGGTATAAGCATTAATATAATCATCTGAGGGCTTTCTAATATTTCGTACCTGACGGCACGTATCAAGATTGAAAATATCTTTTCTACCAATGTTTTGTCCCTAACGGGACTTCAAAATAAATCCTTGACTGTGTTTACTTGAATTGACAAAATGAATGTCAGTTCCTTTGTTAAATTTAAATTGTGGAAATTTGTCGTGCACGCTCTAAAATATTATCCGTAACGAAATAAATATTTTTTCGTAATTAATTAAGCTGTTTTATTTCTAAAAATTGTAATTTAGCGCTCGGTTATCCTAATATGGTTGTTGAGAATTATATAAGCAAATTATTATACAAGCACGATTGTGTTACTCTACCGGATTTAGGTGGATTTGTAACTAATTATGCACCTGCAAAAATTCATTCTGTCAACCATACGTTTTATCCTCCGTCAAAAACCATTCTTTTTAATTCCAAACTTACAAGTGATGACGGGTTGCTTATTCACGAAATTGCGATTTCTGAAAAGATACCTTACGAACAGGCAAAAAGTGATGTTTTGGAATTTGTTGATAATTGCAAGATGCAAATTGAAGAAAATGGATTTGTAAAACTCCTAAAGATTGGGACAATAACAAAAAACAGAGAGGATAGTCTTTTGTTTGAGCCTGACACAACAATCAATTATCTTGAAAAGGCATATGGGCTGGCAATCTTTGTTTCTCCTCCAATTGCCCGCAAGCCACTGCATCGAAGACTTGAACAAAAATTCATTGATAGAAAGCCGGTTCCATACGAAGAGCGTAAAAAACGAAAGGCTGCTTACGCATATCTTGCAATAATTCCGGTTATCCTGATTCTCGGCTGGCTTATTTTTAATACAAACTTTCGAAATAAAGATGTTCAGCAGAGTGGAATATTTCCAGCGGCAGAACAATTTTCTTCTGACAATCAAAATCCAAATGGGACTATAGCAAAGAATTCTGAGTTGAATACTTCTGATTCGGACATAATTTCAGGTAGTGATATTACTAATACCGAACCATCGGCTGAATCGGTATTTGAACCGCCGAAACCTGTATATTATATTATTGGAGGTGCTTTTCAGTATGAAGATAATGCAAAAAGATTTACAGCCACATTGCGTTCCAAAGGTTATAATGCAAAGCAGGCAGGATTGAGCAAACGGGGATTACATATTGTGAGCTACTTTGATTCATCTGATAAATCGGAAGCTATGATGAATCTTGCATTAATTCGTAAAAATGATAACCCTTCTGCATGGTTGCTTAAAAAATAAACTGTAAACGAGCCTGCCGTGTCAAAAGATAAACTGAAAAGATTTGCCGAAAACCTTACTTTTCCTAACTTTTTTCAACCGACCATTGAAGAGGCAATGCAGGGATTTCATCTAAAAGGGAAATGGAATAAAGATTTTTTCGGGAACGGCAATCCTATT
>JAUVIX010000248.1 GCA_030592565.1 Chlorobiota bacterium | reverse complement strand
TACTCTATTAATAATCCGGAAGCGTTTTTGTCGCAAAGGGCGCTCGACAGAAGAACGAAACAGGGAATAACGGTTAAGGAAAACGATCTTCCTGTAAATCCACAGTATCTTGAAGGTGTGACGGGAACAGGAGCAACGATTTTAACAGTATCCAAATGGTTTAATTCGGCAACGGTTTATGCAGCTAACCAGTCTGTTGTGGATGCAATAGAAGCTTTGTCCTATGTTTTGTCGGTTAGTAAAGCCGGTTCAAAGAGTGGAGAAGTTATTGACGATAATTCAGAAAAACCTTTCTTTTCTAATGAATCTTATGGTGGTGAGCCTTCACGGAATTTGTTTAAATCTTCCGGTTCTGTAAATGGTTACGATTACGGAGCAGCATATAACCAGATACATATGCTCAATGGCGAAACGCTGCACAATAATGGGTTTGACGGTGCAGGAATGGTAATTGCTGTTCTTGATGCCGGCTTTCAAAATGCGGATAATCTATCTGCTTTTGATAGTTTATGGGCAACCGACAGGATTCTCGGGACAAAGGATTTTGTCAGTCCTCAGAATCCGGAAATTTTTACAGCTCATGGCCATGGATCTATCGTTTTGTCAACTATGGGTGGAAATATACCGGGAGAACTTGTTGGTACGGCACCGCAGGCAAGTTACTATCTTCTTAGAACTGAGGATGGGGGAACAGAATATTTGATTGAGGAGCTTAACTGGGTTTCAGGTGCAGAATTTGCCGATAGTGTTGGTGCTGATGTTATTAATTCATCGTTGGGATACATAGTGTTTTATAACGATACGTTACAGAATCATACTTATGCAGATATGGATGGTAATACAACTCCTATTACTATTGGTGCCGACCTTGCTGCTAGCAAAGGGATTATTGTTGTTAATAGTGCGGGAAATTCAGGAAGTTCGACATGGCATTATATTGGCGCTCCTGCTGATGGTGACAGCGTTTTTTCAATTGGTGCCGTTGATGCCAGTGGTAATCTTGCTTCATTCAGTTCCAGAGGGCCAACATCAGACGGACGTGTTAAACCTAATGTAATGGCTCAAGGCCTTGGTGCTTCATATATTAATCCCTCTAATGGCCAGGTTTCTGCTGGAAATGGAACATCTTTTTCTTCACCTATCACTGCTGGATTGGTGGCTTGCTTATGGCAGGCTTATCCTAATAAAACAAATATGGAAATAATGCAGGCTATTCAGGAGAGTGCAACACAATATAGCAATCCTGATGATGATTATGGTTATGGAATTCCTGATTACTGGCAGGCTAATAATTTGTTGATAGTATTAGACCCTAAAATAAAACCTGCATATACTGTTGATATATTTCCTAATCCGTTTGTTAATGAACTGACCATTGACGTTAAGGAACAAGATGTTAAAATTAATTCTGTTGAGATTCTTGATATTACCGGAAAGGTGGTTTATAGTTCTGATTTTTCTATTTACAAAACAGGAAATCAAACAACTGTTTCAGGTCTTGACAAGCTGCCGGCAGGTCTTTATCTCTTGAAAGCAATAGTTAATTCTTCTGTTGTCACCACGAAGATTCTTAAAAAATAATTCGGAATTAAGACACCACAAACTGCACAGTATTCCTGCTACGTTGTTCCATCAGGACTTTACGACCATTTAGCATTTTGGCAATGGCAATTTCGTTATAATGTCTGATAGTGATAAGTTCCAGGTTCTCATTGTATAAAACTCTGAAACTATTTCTTAAATCTGATAATAGTTCCTCCAATTTATTAGGATGCAGTTTGTCACAACAAACCGAAAAGCTTACCGCCGAATTCTGCATCAGGTTTACCTTTACTTTTTGCTGATTCAGAACAGTAAAAAAATGGCTGATATGTTTTTCAACAACAAAAGAGTAATCTTTAGGAGTTACCGAGATAAGAATCTGCTCATTCTTTATGATAAAAACTGGAAAAGCTGATTTGAAATTATCAACACTGTAAATTACAGAACCATCAGTTTCAGGATTATTAAAGTTTTTTACATATAGAGGGATATTCTTATTCTGAACAGGTTTAATGGTTTTAGGATGAATTATCTTTGCACCATAAAACGAAAGCTCTATTGCCTCATGATATGAGAGCTCTCTAAATATCCGAACTTCCTCAAATAATTTTGGATCTGCATTAAAAATTCCGTCAACATCTTTCCATAAAATAACTTTCTTGGCATCAAGCATGTTTGCAAGCAAAGCAGCAGTGTAATCCGAGCCTTCACGGCCAAGTGTTGTAGTGTTTCCTGCCTGGTCTGCTCCTATGAACCCTTGAGTCACAAAAATATTTTCGTCATTAAAAGCAAAAGTTTTTCTAATATTATTTTTAGAAACTTCATTGGCAACCTTGGCTTCACGATAAAAAGAGTCGGTTTGAAGATATTTCCGAATGTCAATCCACCTGTTTCTTATTCCAGCCTCAGAGAGATAGGCACTCACAATCCTGGTTGACAAAATCTCACCGATGCTGACTACCTGATCGTATAAGTAATCATAATCACTTCCGGTGTATTCTGAAAGCTGTTTATTAATTTGAGAAAATAGATTTATAACAATTCTGAAAATCGCATTACTATTTGAGGAGAAAAGTTCATCAAGAGTTTGTTGATGCTCATTCATCAAGCTTGTCAGCACATCATTATAGCTGTCATTATTCTCCATTTTCAACCTGACAATCTGCTCAAGCTTGTTGGTTGTTTTACCCATTGCCGATACAACAACAATTGTATTGTCTTCATATTTTGCAACAATATCAGCAAGCACCCTGATTGCATCAGCATCCTTAACTGAAGCACCACCAAATTTATTGACTATCATATATAAATATTAAATATTTGACAAAAATAAACAATACAACCATTAAATGGTTATTTATGATAAAGTGAAAATTATTTATTTCCAAACACAAAGTTTAAGTGTTTTAGTATATTTTCGCAAATTAATTTAACAATTCTAAAATGAACTACGACATAATCATAATTGGAAGCGGACCGGGAGGATATGTTGCCGCTATCAGGGCATCACAACTCGGCATGAAAACGGCTGTTGTTGAAAAATCTGAACTTGGTGGGATTTGCCTTAACTGGGGATGTATCCCTACGAAAGCATTACTGAAAAGTGCACAGGTCTATAACTACGTCAAACACGCCGATAATTATGGTGTGAAGGTAGATGGTCTTGTTAAACCTGACTTTCAGGCAATGGTAAAGCGAAGTCGTGAGGTTGCTGCCGGTATGAGCAAGGGAATTGAATACCTCTTTAAAAAGAATAAAATAGACCATATTAAAGGAACCGGGAAAATAATACCGGGTAAAAAGGTTGATGTTACCAACGATAAAGGAAAGGTCGCTGAATATTCGGCTAACCATATCATTATTGCAACAGGAGCACGTTCCAAGGAGTTGCCAAACCTGAAACAGGATGGCAAAAAGATTATTGGATACCGTGAAGCATTGACTCTTCCGAAGCAGCCTAAATCAATGGTTGTGGTTGGTTCAGGAGCAATAGGCTCGGAGTTTGCATATTTTTATAACACAATCGGTACGGAAGTGACACTTGTTGAGTTCCTGCCCAATGTTGTTCCTCTTGAGGATGAGGAGGTCTCAAAACAGCTTGCCAGAAGTTTCAAAAAAGCTAAAATGAAGGTTATGCTTGATTCTTCAGTTGAGTCCGTTGACACAACAGGGAAATTGTGCAAGGTGAAAATAAAAACCAAGAAGGGTGAGGTAATTGTTGATGCTGAAATTGTTCTTTCGGCTGTTGGAATCAAATCTAACCTTGAAGGAATCGGGCTGGAGGATGTTGGAATAAAAACTGATAAGGATAAGATTGTCGTTGATGAATTTTACAAAACTAATGTTAAGGGTTATTATGCAATCGGGGATATTGTTTCCGGGCAGGCACTTGCGCATGTTGCTTCTGCTGAAGGTATCTGCTGTATTGAAAAAATTGCAGGTCTTGATGCTGATCCGATTGATTACGGAAATGTACCGGGTAATACTTACACCGTTCCCGAAGTGGCATCTGTCGGAATGACCGAGAAGCAGGCTGTAGAAGCAGGTTATGAAATAAAAGTGGGCAAGTTTCCATTTATGGCATCAGGAAAAGCAAGTGCAGCGGGCAATAAAGATGGTTTTGTGAAGGTTGTTTTCGATGCAAAATACGGTGAATGGCTTGGAGCACATTTTATCGGTGAGAACGTTACAGAAATGATAGCAGAAGCAGTCGTGGCACGAAAGCTGGAAACTACGGGTCACGAAATTCTGAAATCAATACATCCTCATCCTACAATGTCGGAGGCTGTGATGGAAGCAACAGCTGTTGCTTACGGAGAGGTTATTCATTTGTAATTAGCAATTAAGGTTTGCGCGTAAGCCTTATGTGCTGGCTAAACCTTGAAGGGTTTAATTGAATTTAAAGTAAAATGATGACAAGCGAGGACGCTTGTACATAATAATAAATAGTTTATTGTGAAAATTTCAAAAACAAAACTTGATGGGTTGCTGATAATACAACCTAAAGTCTATATAGATGACCGGGGATATTTTCTTGAATCTTTCCGCCTTGATAAGATTCGTGAGTTTGGGATAGATTTGGATTTTGTTCAGGATAATGAATCAAAATCACAGAAAGGTGTGCTGAGGGGATTACACTTTCAAAATCCACCATTTGAGCAAGGAAAACTTGTCAGAGTAGTGAAAGGTGCTGTTTTGGATGTGGCTGTGGATATTAGGAAAGACTCTGGTACTTATGGGGAATGGCTTTCGCAGGAACTTACTGAAGAAAACAAAACAATGCTATGGATTCCTCCGGGGTTTGCCCATGGATTTCTTACTTTGAAGGATGAAACAATTTTTCAATATAAATGTACGAATTACTATAATAAGGACTCGGAAGGTAGCATAAGATGGGATGATCCGATTTTAAAGATAAACTGGAATATTAAAAATCCTATTGTGTCGGATAAGGACGGTTCAGCAACTTTATTTATAGATTTTAAAAGCAAAATTTAACCAGTAAACCAAAATAAATTAATGAAAAAAGTAATTATTTTAAGCTCAATCCTACTTTCGGCACTTTTGATCATTCTACTATTTGTTTTTTCATCTGAAAAAGAAATAATATCTGATACAAATTACAAAGATGCCTTTCGAAAAAACTACAAGATATTTACCCCTCCAATTCCGGCCTCAGTTGATTTTGCAGGAGAAAATGCACCATTGAATATTTTTTATATTCGCGAAAAATTTGATGAAGAACTTCTGCGCAATACATATTTCCACTCTTCAACAATTGGCCTGATAAAACGCTCAAACAGGTGGTTTCCACTGATAGAAAAGCTGTTATCTGAAAATAATATCCCTGATGATTTCAAATACCTATCTCTTGTTGAGAGTGGTTTTGAAAATGTTGTTTCTCCAAAAGGTGCAAAGGGATTTTGGCAATTTATGGAGAAAACCGCAAGAGAGTATGGACTGGAAGTTAATGATGCCATTGATGAAAGATATAATGTAGAAAAATCAACTTTGGCTGCCTGCAAATACCTGCTGGATTCTTATGAGGAATTTAAAAGCTGGACATTAGTAGCAGCAGCTTATAATGCCGGAAAAAGAAGAATAAAAGAGTCAATGGAAAGACAAAACGTAGATAACTATTACGACCTCTATTTGAATGAAGAAACCACACAATATATTTTCAGGATTCTTGCGATTAAAATGGTCATTGAGAGTCCGACACAATATGGCTTTTATCTAAGAGAGGCTGATTTGTATCCGCCTATTCCTACAAATGAAGTTGAAGTTACTAAAACAATTGAGGATCTGTATAAATTTGCGTCCGAACACAATATCAATTACAGAACCTTAAAAATGTTTAATCCCTGGTTAAGGACAGATAAGCTACCGGATAAGTCTGGAAGGACATATTTTATAAAAATTCCGAAAGCAGGCTATTTGGATTATGAGAAACTGGAGAAGCAGGTGAAAAACTTTGATCAAATATT
>JAUVIX010000092.1 GCA_030592565.1 Chlorobiota bacterium | reverse complement strand
AGCCACATCTCTATTCGCGTACAAGGGATTTTGCAGATGACTTCGCCGAAAGTCTTGATCTTGCAGATGAGATTATACTTTTACCAGTATATCCTGCACGTGAATTGCCTATTGAAGGGGTATCGTCAGAAATAATCCTGAATAAAATGAAAAACAAAAACAAATATCTATTTTCAAAATCAGATTTACTCAACAAGCTTGAAAAATTTGATTTTGACATACTTATAACTCTTGGAGCAGGCGATATTGACAGACTTGTTCAGCCGATAAAAGATTTGTTAACAAAAACCCAATCTCAGGCAATATGAAAAAGACATTCAAAATAATACTTTGGATACTTATCATAGCCGGGATAATAGTGCTTGGTGGTTTCATCAATATTGAAAAGAAAAAAACCATTTGTAAAAAATTTGAAGTCAATATTAATTACGACGATTCCTACCCTCTGATAACAGTGGATGATATTAAAGAGAAGGTTTATAAATTGTATGACTCAGTTGTTGGTAGAAGGTTGTCTGATATTGACATTGAGAAGATAGAAAGGATTGTAAATCAAGTTAAATACGTGGCAAAAGGTGATGTTTACACAACTCTGAGAGGAAATCTGGAAATAAATGTAATTCAACGGAAACCCATTGCAAGAATAATAAACAGGAGAAATCAAAGTTTCTATATTGATCAGTCAGGAGTGCTATTCCCACTTGGAAAAGAGTATTCAGCAAGGGTCATTATTGCTAATGGAAATATAAAGGAATCGCTTAACGATTCTACAAAACTTTATTGCTTTGAGGAATTTAGTGAACATAACATTATGAATCCATCTGCTTTACAAAAGATTTACCTTTTGGCAACATACATAGACCGTGACGATTTTCTAAAAGCGCAGATTGAGCAGATATATGTGAACAAAAGCTCTGAATTTGAATTAATACCCAAGGTTGGGAGACATGTAATCATTTTTGGTGACATTGATAATATGGAAAAGAAATTTAACAAACTATTTGTGTTTTACAAAGAAGGTCTTAATAAAACAGGCTGGGATAAATACAAAGTTATAAATTTAAAATATGATAATCAGGTAGTTTGCTCTAAATAAATATTTAGAACAAATATCTTAACAAAAATTTGAAATAAAGTAAATATCAATCAATATAAATTAAACAGATGAAAACATCAGATATCATCGTCAGTTTAGACATCGGAACAACCAAAATTGCTGCTATTGTCGGCAGAAGAAACGAACATGGCAAAATTGAAATTCTAGGTCACGGGCGTACAGAATCAATAGGTGTGAAACGTGGTGTTGTCTCAAATATTGAGAACACTGTAAACTCAATCCACATCGCCATTGACGAGGCCTCTAAAAAATCAGGGGTTAATATTAAATATGTTAATGTCGGGATTGCAGGCCAGCACATTAAAAGCCTGCAACACCGCGGAGGTATAATCCGCGAGAACTACGAAGATGAAATTAGCCAGCATGATGTTGACCGGCTTCTAAACAATATGTATAATCTGAATATGAGTCCGGGGGAAGAAATTATCGATGTTATCCCACAAGAGTATATCATCGACAATGAGCAGGGCATCAAAGAACCCGTGGGCATGCTTGGCAACAGCCTTGAAGCTAATTTTCATATAATTATTGGACAAACTACAGCCGCCAAAAACATCTATAAATGTGTAACAAAGACAGGCCTTGAAGTTGTGGATTTGATTCTCGAACCTATCGCATCCGCCCAATCTGTATTGAGTGAAGAAGAAAAGGAAGCCGGAGTTGTTCTCGTTGATATTGGTGGTGGAACGACAGATATTGCAATTTTCCAAGATGGGATCATCAGGCACACAGCCGTGATTCCGTTTGGTGGAGATGTTATAACTGAAGATGTTAAAGAGGGTTGTACAATAATCAGAAAGCATGCAGAGGAGCTGAAGGTTAAATTCGGATCTTCGCTGGCAAGCGAAAACCGCGATGATGAAATTGTAGCAATTCCAGGACTACGTGGAAGGCCACCAAAAGAGATTAGTTTAAAAAACCTGGCAAACATCATTCAGGCAAGGATGGAAGAGATTGTTGAGCATATCTATTATGAAATAAAAAACTCTGGATATGAGAAAAAGTTAATAGCTGGAATTGTACTTACAGGTGGTGGCGCATTGTTGAAACATCTGCCACAACTCACCGAGTTCATTACCGGTATGGATACAAGAATCGGTTACCCCAATGAATACCTAGCAAAAGATGTTCCTGAGGAGCTTGCAAGCCCGATGTATGCAACAAGTATCGGACTGGTAATAGAAGGTATGGACAGATACAATAAAGAGAAGGAAAATTATTTAAAAATGGAGAAACCTCAGGAAGTTGATGAAGAAACGCCTGAAAAAGACGAAGAGATTGAGAGCGATGCAATAAACAAACCAGTCAGCTTTCTGAAAAAGATACAGGATTTCTTTGAAAAAGACGGGCTATCATAAATTCAAAAAAATATTAACATACAATTTGTTAATAAAAAAAAATTCAGCACAATAAACCAAACAGTTTTAGATATAATTTTAAATCCAAAAAATAATGGATAATATGCTCAAATTTGACTTGCCAAAAAACCAATCAGCAATAATTAAAGTCATTGGAATAGGCGGTGGTGGCAGCAATGCTGTTTCATTTATGTACAACCAGGGGATTAAAGGTGTTGACTTCATTGTTTGCAACACCGATGCCCAGGCACTCGAAGCAAGCCCGGTTCCTATGAAAATTCAACTTGGTGAAAAAGGACTAGGCGCCGGATCAATTCCAGAAGTAGGTAAAGAAGCTGCAATTGAAAATATTGAAGATCTGAAACATATCCTCGAAAAAAATACCAAGATGGTGTTTATTACAGCCGGAATGGGTGGAGGTACAGGAACAGGTGCTGCTCCTGTTATAGCCAAAACTGCAAGGGAAATGGGCATTTTAACCGTTGGAATTGTTACTATTCCGTTCTCATTTGAAGGAAGAAAAAGAAAGATGCAGGCCGAAGCAGGTATCGAAGAATTAAAACAAAATGTTGACACACTCCTGTTAATCTGCAATGACAAGCTCAGAGACCTTCACGGTGATCTTAAATTGTCTGAAGCATTTGAAAAAGCAGATAGCATACTCTCCATAGCATCCAAAGGCATTGCAGAGATAATTACAGTTACAGGTTATATCAATGTTGACTTTGAAGATGTTAGAACAGTGATGGAAAACAGCGGTACTGCTATTATGGGTTCTGCAGCTGCCGAAGGAGAAAACAGAGCTATCAAAGCAGTCGAAAAAGCACTTGCTTCACCTCTGCTCAATGATAACCAAATTAAAGGAGCAAGTGATATTTTACTCTATATTTCATCAGGTAATGAAGAAATCACGATGGACGAAGTTTCGGATGTTACCGATTTCATACAGGAAGAAGCCGGACAAAGTGCAGAAATTATCTGGGGTAATGGTATCGACGAATCCCTTGAAAATAAGATCAGTATCACACTTATAGCTACAGGCTTTAAAAGTGAAGAAGATCCCGGATTGCTAAGAAGACCTGCAAAAAGGAAAGTTATTCCTTTAAACACTATTAAACCGGAAGAACAAAAAATAAGGCCAAGAATCACTGAGCCCATTAACGAAATTACACTTATTACTCCTAAAAAAGAAGAAGAAAAGGAGATTTCAAATGCCGAGGATTCCAAAGTGGAAAATAAACCTTTAGAATTCTCTTTTACCGATGAAAAAATCGACATTAAACCGGCTGACTCTGTTGAACCAGCTGTTTTAAATGAAACTAAGGTTCAGAAGCCGGAGCCAAAACCTTTCAAGCCAATCAACCCTAACACAATAATTAGAAAAGTTGATTATGTTGAGGATATCGAACAGAGTGATATTGAAAAGAAAGCAAAGGAAAGGATAAGAAGGTTAAAAGACCTTAGTATCAAGCTTAGATCGAATGAAGAGATTGAAAAAATGGAAAACGTGCCGGCCTACAAAAGAAGAAATATTGAATTATCAGATGTTACTCCTTCTTCTGAATCTGTTGCAGCGCGTTACACTCTTGGAGAAGACGAAAATCACAATCCTGAGCTTAGGGAAAACAACTCCTTTCTTCACGATAATGTGGACTAAGAATTGTCATTTTACAAAACATTAACAAAATGAGTCTCGAAAACACAATAAATCAGGATATTAAAGCAGCAATGCTTGCAAAGGACAAGAAGGCTCTGGAAGCTCTCAGAGCTGTTAAAGCTGCTATTCTTCTTGCCAAAACAGATAAAGGAACAGGTGGTGAAGTTGCAGAAGATACAGAAATGAAAATTCTGCAAAAGCTTGTAAAGCAACGCAGGGAGTCGGCAGAATTATACAAATCGCAAAACCGTGATGATCTGGTGGAAGAGGAGTTGTTTCAGATGTCGGCTATCGAAAAATACCTCCCTGAGCAGATGAATGAAGATGATATCAGAAAGGTTGTTCAGGAGGTCATAACTGAAACTGGTGCCTCATCAATGAAAGATATGGGACGCACAATGGGAATGGCAAGTAAAAAACTTGCTGGCAAAGCCGATAACAAGATTGTTGCTCTGATTGTTAGGGAGTTATTAAGTTAGTAAAGCATTCCAAAATACCATAGAGGTATTACATTTCCATATCCATATTCAATGTCGTCTTTCACAATATAAGCATCTTGTATACCAGCAATTTGTTTTTGTGTTTTGCTTCTACCACCAATTTCAAATAAAAATTTATTGTCAACAAAAAAATCTCCCTAAGAGGGCAATGTGCAGTTATCTTTTACCAAAACCTGATTAATAAAAAAAACTTCCCTGATACTTCCGATATCAATTTTATCGGGAGATAACGCATACATTAAATTGGAATTATCAAGATAAACCTTTTCCGGTTTTCCTAAAGCACGTATCCCTTTAGTATTTGCCCTTAATAATAATATCATCTTTGCTCGTTCAAGATATGAAAAATAATCAGGTAGCACATTTCTTGATATACCAAGCATTTCTGCAATTTTAGACATATTTGGTTTAAAAGGAGCACTTTCTGTAATAATCTGCAAAAGCATTTTTAATTTATCAATAGTAGCAATCCTTATTCCCAAATATTTTGGTATATCAACTTCCAAAACAGCATTAATAACCGAATTTAATCTGACCTTAAAATTCCCCTCTTTATAAAATGGATAATATCCATATTCAAGATATTTTTTAAATTTTGGCAACGGCTTTTCTACATGAATATTTGTGTTCCCGGAAACAATCTGCATAAGGTTAACTTTTTCTGTCTCAATATTTTCTTCAAATAAAAGAAACTCCCGAAAAGACAATCCATAAAGATTATAAACTAATGCACGACGGCTCAAATCACCAAATCCTTTATACAAATCCAGTATTGAACTGCCGGTAAAAATTATTTTCAAATCAGAATAGCTGTCATATATGTTCTTTATCTCACGTGACCAGTTTTCATATTTATGGACTTCATCAATAAGTAGATATTTTCCTCCATATTTATAAAAAAGTCCTGCAAGGCTAAATAAACTGTTTGTCGAAAAATAGATATTGTCGGATGATACATAAAGACTTTGCTTCACAATATCATTCAGCTTAACATACTGCAATAAAAGTGTCGTTTTTCCAACTCCACGTGCACCGGTTATTGCAATTAAACGAGATCCCCAGTCAATCTCTTTGTATAAATACCTGATAAATCGCGTATTAACTTTACTTAGAAGTTCATGATAAATTTCAATTAATTCATTCATAATCATATTTTGCATTGTTAACAGTGCATTTTAGTGATTTTTTAAACATTACTCTTAACACCTCAAATACAAAAAGCCCTCAAAATTGAGGGCTTTCCTTTTTATTAAATGAATATGAACAATCAAAAACTGTTCATATAAAACTACTTCTTAGCTTCCAAGCGCCAGTCTTTTAAAAGAAACGACCTTAAGGTCCGGGTCAGTTTCCTTTAAATATTGCGCAACTGTTTTCTTAGTATCGCGGATAAAATCCTGGTTCAGCAATGTGTTCTCTTTAAAAAATTTATTGAGTTTACCCATTGCAATTTTTTCAAGCATCTGCTCGGGTTTACCCGCCTGTTGTGCCTGCTCTTTTCCAATCTCAATCTCCTTATCAATAACATTCTGAGGAACATCACCCTTATCAATTGCTATAGGAGCCATTGCTGCCACTTGCATTGTAAGTTGATGTCCAACCTCATCATAAGCTTTATTCAAACCAACAATAGTTGCAAGTCTGTTTCCAGGATGAATATATGCATAGGTCTTATCAGCTTCAACAAACTCATAACCCGCAAGATCCATCTTCTCACCTGTTTTACCAACTATCTCGGTAATATGGTCGGCAACAGTTCTTCCGTCAATATCAATAGACTTAAACTCTTCAATATTTTTCGGTTTCTTATCAATTGCCATATTACTAAGTTTTGTTGCAAAACCAATAAACTCTTCGTTCTTGGCAACAAAATCTGTTTCACAGTTAAATATGATCACTGCTGCAAACTTATTGTCGTCTGAAATTTTTGCCAATACTGCTCCTTCATTTGCCTCTCTGTCGGCTCTTTTGTTTGCGACTTTCTGGCCTTTTTTGCGAAGGATATCAATTGCATTATCAAAATCGCCTTCTGATTCAACCAATGCTTTCTTGCAATCCATCATACCTGCACCGGTCGCTTTTCTTAATTTATTTACTTCGGCTGCTGTTATATTTGCCATCTCTATTAATAGTTATCGTTAAAAAATAATTTGAATTCAGTTTACTCCTTCTCGGTTTTTTTTGCGACCTTAGCTACAATCTTCTTAGCTTTTGGTGTCTCTTTAACCTCTTCTTTAGGAGCCTCAGGAGCTTTTTCCGATAAGGGTTTAGTAATTTCTACTTCTACATCAACCTTAACCTCATTACCCTTTTCAGTTTCCGATATTGCAACTTTAACTGCGGGAGCTTTCTTTTCCCTATGCTCCTGTTTTTTATCTTTTTCGAGTTTCCTCTCAACCAATCCTTCTTCGACAGCTTCAGACATAACCCTTACGATCAATTCAATTGACTTTGAAGCATCATCGTTAGCAGGAATTGGGAAGTCAACCTTAGTTGGATCAGAATTAGTATCAACCATAGCAAAAGTCGGAATATTAAGCTTTTTTGCTTCTGCTACAGCAATATGTTCCTTAAGAATGTCAACCACAAAAATTGCAGAAGGCAATCTGTTAAGATCAGAAATACTACCAAGTTGCTTTTCAAGTTTTGCACGCTCACGCTGAACCTGTAAACGCTCCCTTTTAGAGAGGTTCAGATAGGTCTTTGTTGTCATCATCTTGTCGATTGTTGTCATCTTTCGTACAGCTTTACGAATAGTCGAAAAGTTGGTAAGCATACCACCAGGCCAACGCTCAGTCACATAAGGCATATTTACTTTGCTAATATACTTTGCAACGATGTCTTTTGCCTGTTTTTTGGTTGCCACGAAAAGGATTTTCTTTCCCGATTTTGCAATTTGCTTTGCAGCTGCAGCAGCTTCTTCAAGCTTGGCTGTTGTTTTGTAAAGGTCGATGATGTGAATTCCATTACGCTCCATAAAAATGTAGGGAGCCATATTAGGATTCCATTTTCTTTTCAGGTGTCCGAAATGAACTCCTGCTTCTAATAATTCATTAAATGTTGTTCTGGCCATAAAATTAATGTTTACATTCTGTTAATAAAACAATTGCCAAGTAGCCCGAAGAGTTGAAGAATGAATATCGTTATACTGAAGTTCAAAAATCAAGCTTGACCGGAGTCTCAGCAATTTAGATACTAAACATTTATATATAAAAATATTAACGTTTACTAAATTGGAATTTTTTCCTTGCCTTTTTCTGGCCGAATTTTTTACGTTCTACCATTCTCGGGTCTCTTTTCAACAAACCTTTGGCTTTCAATACAGGCCTCAGTTCAGGGTCCATTGTTATAAGAGCTCTGGATATAGCAAGGCGCAGTGCTTCAGCCTGTCCTTTATAGCCACCTCCGTCGAGGTTAACTTTCACATCGAATTTTCCTGCATTGTCAGTCAGCTCAAATGGCTGGTTAATCACATATTGCAATGTTGCAAGCGGAAAATACTCTTTATAATCTCTTTTGTTAACAGTTATAGTCCCGTTTCCCTCTTTAAGATAAATACGGGCAACGGCTGTTTTTCTTCTACCAATAGTGTTAATGACGTCCATATACTATGTCTACTTTATATTTTTCAGATCAATACTTTTTGGTTTCTGTGCTTCATGCTGGTGCTCAGGGCCTGTATAAACATACAGGTTTCTGAATAAATCCCTACCAAGTCTGTTCTTGGGAAGCATGCCTCTAATGGAATTTTCAAGGATAAATTCAGGATGTCTTGCAAACTGTTCCTTCGGTGTTCTAAATCGCTGACCACCCGGATAGCCTGTATGGCGTACGTATTGCTTATCCTCTAATTTTTTTCCAGTAAATATCACCTTTTCAGCATTTACGATAATAACATTGTCACCACAATCAACATGAGGTGTAAAGTTCGGTTTGTATTTTCCACGCAGAAATTTGGCAGCAATGGAAGAAAGTCTACCAACCACCTGGTCTTCAGCATCAATAATAACCCACTCTTTATTAACAGTCTCCTTATTTGCGCTAACTGTTCTGTAGCTTAAAGTATCCATCTTTTTTTCTTATTACTTGTTCAACAAAAATCCCACTAAATTAAACCGTATCAAAGGTTTAAGCCGTAAGGCCTTCAAAATGGGGGTGCAAAAGTAGAACTAATTTTTATATTAAGCAAGATTGTTAACAATATTTTGTTAATCTTTTTAAATTCTATAAAAACAACAATATCTTTGATTTCATCATTTGCTGAAAACTAGGTAAAATAAACAGTTGAATAAAAAATGTGCTAAAAAATAAATACTGGTCTAAACCCCGTAAAATCGGACTAATTATTTACTAAATGTAGACTTAGCATTCTCTTTTTCACGATCAAATATATCTTTGTGATATTTAAACCTAGATATTAGTTCAAAATCGAAATTTTGCATTATATCAAAAAAACGTATTAAAAAAAGAAAGTTTGGTTTTCCCAATCCATCAATAAGAGAATTGTATAGAATAAGAAAAAGTTCGTCGGATGACAATTGTGCCCTTACTATACTTGCATAAAACTGCTTTCTTTTATCCTCTACCAGTTCACTTAAATATATAAATTTAAAAATGTGATATAAATTTCTAAAGTAATGACTAAGTGATTGTTTAGTAGTAATTAAATAAAATTCTTTATATCTTCTCCCTATCCTTTCATAAGCTTCTTTGTACGATTTTGGTTCTGTACTTTTCCAGTTGGATTCATCAAAAATATCTTTTTGGAAATTTCCTTTTAATATTTCGACAGATTTTGAAAAAACATTATTCCTAGTATAAAGCTTTTTTGATAGGATTTCACTTTCAGTATATTCAGGATGGTCAAATCTAAGATTATCAACTAATTCTTGTTGAAGAGTCAATAATTGGAAAAATGTATTTTCAAACCGTTGAATCTTTAAAGTTTCACTCTGCTCTATAAAAACTTTTCTGGTTTGTTCAAGTTCATTTCTTTGAAGTTTAAACTCCTCTATTTGTTGGTTAAGAGATTGGATTTGAGCATTCAATGCTTTTTGGTTGATTTGTATATCTTTACGTTGCTCTTTTAAAGCCAGATAGAACAATAATACTCCAGCTAATGCCCACAATGATCCGGAAATTCCTCCAATAAAATCACCAAATTGTCCAAAATTATTCAAATTAATACTTTGAGGGATGACAAAAAACGACAAGTCAAAAAACTTAGGTATAAATGGCAGGAGTAAACCTGAAATAAAAAGAAGAAATATAATTATTTCAAGCATTTTATTGTTTTTGATCAATTTCATAAAATTATTGTATTTGGTTCATAATATTTGGACCATTTAATTACTGGTTGCCAAAATACACATTATTTGCAAACAAAATGACATTCCATAATTATTCCTATTTTAGCAACCTAAATAATGCAGTGCTTTATGATGGAAATAAATACCCTGCTTCTGATAATTGCAGCTATTGGCTTTCTCATATTATGCTATTCTGCTATTATATCTGCAAAGGAAAACGAACCGAAAGCAGCAAAGCAATTTTTCCTGGCCTCTTTTATCCTGCCCCTGCCCTTTCTTTTATTTACCTTTTTTGAATTCAGTTATAAAAATGAAACAGGAATAGCTGTTTTATCAACTCTTTTCTTATCACTTATAGTTTTTATTATTCCTGTCAGACGAAACAGGAAATACAGGCAAACAGTTCCGGTAAAACGAATTGATGAGCGTGACACAATGTTTTCGAGAAACGAGCTGGAACCCGGAACCGAAAAATTTAATGATTATTATAAAAGGAATCCTGACAAAAAAACGACAGATGACAATTGGCGCAAAAGACCGGGATTGACTGGTCGGAATGCTACCCAATATCATCCTTTTCAGTTTGCTTCGGCTGATGCCAGCTTCGAGACTATCAAGGCTCTTAGAAATGAAGTTGATGGAAAAGTATCAGATGTAAAAGTTGAAGCTGGCCCAAAAGAGATTTCTACATATATAAAAAATTGGACAAAAAAACTGGGTGCAGTTGATTGCGGAATTACAGGATTGCAGAATTATCATATTTATTCTGTGGGTGGCAGAGCAGAAAGATATGGGGAAAAATTCATAAAAAAACACAAGTGTGCAATTGCTTTCACAGTAGAGATGGATCGTGAAATGTTGGCAACTGCACCTGCTGGTCCTGTTGTAATGGAATCGGGGCAACAATATATGGAAGCTGGTAAAATTGCAATTCAGGTTGCTATGTTTATCCGGAAACTCGGCTATGATGCCCAAGCGCATATCGATGGGAATTACGAAGTGGTATGCCCGCTTGTTGCACGTGATGCCGGACTTGGTGAGATTGGCCGAATGGGATTACTAATGACTTCCCGACTAGGGCCAAGAGTACGGATTGCTGTTGTTACTACAAACATTCCTTTAGAAATTAATGAACCTTTGCACGACTATTCAATGATTGACTTTTGTATTAAATGTAAAAAATGTGCGGATGTTTGTCCGAGCAAAGCCATTTCATTTGATAATATGAAAGATATTGATGGAATTAAAAGGTGGCAAATCAATCAGGAAGCCTGTTTTACTCTTTGGTGTACACTCGGGACAGATTGCGGAAGGT
>JAUVIX010000011.1 GCA_030592565.1 Chlorobiota bacterium | reverse complement strand
TCGGGCACTATTGATTTATCGGATTGCTTTGTATGGACAAATATTGGGGATGCGCCATCGCCCGGAGAGTATTATAGTTTTATAAATACCATACCGATAAAAGCATACCCAAACCCGGTAAGTGAAGGAAAGGTTACTTTTGAGTTTGAGAACACAGAGCACCACGGCAACATAGAGCTAAAATGTTATGATATTTATGGTAGAGAAGTACACAGCGAAAAGCTCTATCAATATCAACAGGAGAGACTTATAAACATAAACAATTGGCAAAAGGGGATTTATTTTGCAGTTGTTTATAGTTATGGGTTGCCGGTGGGGAAGTGTAAATTTGTGGTTCAATAAAACTGATATTATGCGATATTTAATATTATTCATATTATTTCCAGCGGTTGCCTTTACTCAAAAACCATTAGATATAGTTAATGATCAGATCTGGCAAGCAAATAGAAGTGGAGGAACTTCAGGTTTGGCCTAATCCGGCAAATAATTGGTTTAAAGTTACAGGTAAAGCAATCATCAGCGCAAAAGAGCAATAAGATTCCTTCACTTCGTTCGGAATGACGATCCTTGTTGGAACGACAGCATTAGTCTCCTCAATATAGCCTGTCTCGCCATTTTGGCGGGTAGAGATTTAGAGGTAAAAGTGGCTAAAATCATTTCAACCTCTTTTTATAGTAGACCCTTTGAATAAAAAAGTAAAAGATATCTGTTTACTAAAAAAATCTCCCTTGTAGTTTTGTTTTTACTAATTTTGACGCAATAAAACTGACAACACTAATGGAACACAACGAAAAAAAAATCGAGGATTTGAATAAGGAAGAGACAAGATCATTGAATTTTCTGGAAGCAATTGTAGAAGAGGATATCAAAAACGGGAAAAACGGAAGCAGGGTTCATACTCGTTTTCCGCCGGAACCAAACGGCTATCTCCACATAGGCCATGCAAAGTCGATATGCCTGAATTTTGGACTTGCCGAAAATTATAATGGCATGACAAATCTTCGGTTTGACGATACAAATCCCACAAAAGAGGAGGAGGAGTATGTACAGTCAATTATGGAAGATGTCAGATGGCTTGGATTCGATTGGGAGGACAGGCTCTATTATGCCTCCGATTATTTCGACCAACTGTATGAATGGGCTGTTAAGTTGATTAAGGATGGCAAGGCTTACGTTGAAGAACAGTCATCGGAAGCTATTAGCGAGCAGCGTGGAGTGCCCACCCGACCCGGAATCGAAAGTCCATATCGAAACCAGCCAATCGAAGAAAGCCTCAATCTTTTTGAACGTATGAAGAGTGGTGAATTTCCTGATGGCTCTAAAGTATTAAGGGCAAAAATAGATATGTCGTCACCAAATATGCATATGCGCGATCCTGTTATGTACAGAATTCTGCATGCAACACATCATCGTACAGGCGATAAGTGGTGTATCTATCCGATGTACGACTATGCACATGGGCAGTCGGATTATATTGAAGGAATAACCCACTCTATTTGTACACTTGAATTTGAAATTCACCGTCCGCTTTACGACTGGTTCCTTGATCAGATAATTGATACCGACTATCGTCCTAGGCAAATTGAGTTTGCAAGGTTAAATCTCAGCTATACAGTTATGAGCAAAAGGAAACTGCTGGAGCTTGTGAAAGAGGATTACATCAATGGTTGGGACGACCCGCGGATGCCAACAATTTCAGGTTTGAGAAGAAGAGGTTACACTCCCGAATCGATAAGAAATTTTGCCGATAGAATTGGTGTTGCCAAACGCGATAATATCATTGATGTGGGATTGCTGGAATTTAGCCTTAGAGAGCATCTAAACAAAATAACTCCAAGGATATTTGCAGTTTTGAATCCGTTAAAGGTTATTATTACATATTATCCTGAGGATAAGGTTGAAGAGCTTGAGCTGGAAGTAAGTCCTGTAGCTGAAACAATGGGAACACGTAAAGGACCTTTTAGCAGGGAGCTTTATATTGAGCAGGATGATTTTATGGAAGACCCACCAAGAAAATTTTTCCGTCTCGGACCTGGAAGGGAAGTAAGACTAAAAGGAGGATATATTATAAAGTGTGAGGATTACAAAAAAGATGAAAATGAAAATGTTATAGAGCTTTATTGTACTTACGATCCGGAAACAAAAAGCGGCTCAGAAGTTCAAAGAAAGGTGAAAGGAACCCTTCATTGGGTTTCTGTGCAGCATGCAGTTGATGCTGAGGTAAGGCTGTATGACAGGCTTTTTATTAATGAAAATCCTGATGAGGTTGATGATGAATCAAAAGATTTCAAATCAAATTTAAATCCTGATTCGTTGAAGATTGTAACCGGTAAAATTGAGCCGGCTGTTATGGAGATGCGAGAACTTAAGAAGTTTCAATTTCAAAGGTTGGGATATTTTTGTATTGATAGGGATTCAACAGATAAGAAGCCGGTATTTAACAGAACAGTTACACTTCGGGATTCATGGGCTAAGAAGAATAGAAGGTAGTTTATTTTAGGGTCTGCTGAAAAACACATAATTATTTGAATTACTTTTGTTTATAACGAGTGTCATTTATTAAAGTGCAAGCTTTTTGCCATATACGGTAATAAAACCTTGCATTTATTTATGTTAGTCTGTGGCACATCATCTACTACATTGCTTCGGCATCGTAGTATTACTATACAACTTCGTCTTGCGGCTTTGTATCTGATGTACCACAGACTTTTTCAGCAGACCCTATTTTAGGCGGAAGGCAATTCCGCCGCCGATGTTTAAAGTTGTAATACTCTGTTCGAAACTTTGGCTGCTGCCAGAGCTTAAAGTTGGGTTACCTCCTGCATAGTCAGCGGTTACTATAAAAGAAATTACCTTGCCCAGATGAAATCTTATAACTCCGCCAATATCATATCCAAAAGCAATACCGCTTGATTCAAAGTTTAATGATGGAATTGATACTGTTGCATTCATAAGGCCGCCCATAATACGAATATCAAAATCAATTTTTTCTGACGGAAATGTAATAAGCAATCCACCGAGAAAATATCCATGCGACCAAATGCCATCATCAAAATGTTGAATTCTGTGTGATGTTCCATTCCAAAGGCCTGCAATTCCAATATTTCTGGAAAACCGATAACCAAAATTAATAAGGCTGATTTGAAAGCCTGTCATAGCAAGGCCTGCTTTGGCGTTATTTAAATCACTGCTTCCAAAATCTCCGGTAGGAAAGGCGGGCCCAAGTGTCAGGGCAATGTAGCCTTTGCGTTCTATGGGTAATTTTTTCATATTTTTTTTAGGAGCATTCTGACTTTTATGTTCAAATATATCCTTTGACCCGTTTTCGTAATTTATTTCGGAAACTGAAGCTTTTTCAATGAAGTAGTCAGGCCCGCTAATGTTGTCTAGTCTTTTATATTTGATAACATCTAGCCCCACCTCAACAACTTTACATTTAATAGTTGAGCCATCTGTTTTGACAATAACATCCTGCGAAAAAGAGGCAAAACCAAACCCTATCAGGAGTATAATAAGAGCAACAATTTTTTTCATATAAAAGAATATTTTATAGAGGTGACAAATATAGAATGATTTATTAAATAGAAAGCCAGAAAATAAATGTATAAAAAAAATTAAAAGAGGTTAAGATTTCATATCTTTGCGCCCGCATTGCCTGATAGTGTAATTGGCAACACGTCTGATTCTGAATCAGAAGAGTCCAGGTTCGAACCCTGGTCGGGCAACAAAGGCCTCCACGTAGTGGGGGCTTTTTGCATAACAGGGTGAGAAGCCTGTCCCGATGCAGCGTAGCAATATCGGGAAACCCTGGTCGGGCAACAAAGGCCTCCACGTAGTAGGGGCTTTTTGCATAACAGGTTTCAAGTCCGTTGCAATACCCATTATACAAAAATTTTGATAAAGAAGAAGATTGAAGTAGAATGAGTTTGATTATGAGTTATTCACATATATTGCAACGGTCTTGTTTCGTATTTAATGTTTTGAAAGTTGAGAATTATTTGAAATTTATTTTTTGCAATTTGTCTTTTCTGGTTTATCCAGGTTAGGTTTATCTATTTCAGATTCACCCAATTGAAAACTCCGGGCTTTATAAATTCTTTGAATTTGCCAAAGGAGATGAAAATATCCGATGTTCCTGCCGAAAAGGGAGCTATCTCATAATAATTATAAAAGAATCCGATACCATCATTATTTAAGTAAAAATCGTTAGAAAGATTGATAGTGTCGATGAAAAAACCTGATTGCGAAAGTGGCTCATCATCTTTAATGCCGTTCATTCTTCTTAATTCAGCATTTACCAGCCTTTTCATTTTATCCTGGTAGCCAGGCTTCAGAAAATCATAGAGTGAAAGCTGCTTCCCGTTTTTTAGATCAAAAATTGAAAATTCTGTCATCGATATGCTATGTGTACCACCTGTATTAACTGTCTTTTTATATTTTAGTGACATAATATCATTTTTATTGTAGAGTACCTTCATTACGATACTTTTTTCCCAGACAAAGGAGGCTACATTTGAAAAGTCTTCAATACCATCGGTGGATTTTTTGTATAACGCGAAAAAATCTGATTTAAGATTTTCGATAAATTTATCAGGCGACCGAATAATATTTTCCTCTCCTGAAAGGTGACTGGAGATTGTCAGCTTTAAAGAATCGCCAACAGGGCCTGAAACATTTCTCGGATACAAAATTGCCACATCTATTTTTGCCTGCGGAGCACTTTTTCCCACCAGTCCGTCAATCAGATAATATCTGTCAGCCAGGGTGTAACACCAAAGGGGAAAGCTTCCTTCGCTGTAATCAATTTTCATTTCAAACGGAAGTGGCTTGTCCTTATCACTTTTCATCCAGATACCAGTAATATTTCCATCCTTATCGATTGTGCCGCTGTATTTTGAACTGGCATTGTTAAATTCATAAAAAATGATTTTGTCGTTCGTTACATTTCCTTTAATAGGAATTGTTTTGCTATAATGATAAGCCGATTTTGATTCAGGCTCAAGGAAATAATAGAAGTAATATCCGCTAACCTGATTACGAACACAGAGCATATCGGCAACCATAACCATATTTTTACCAAGAGTACCGTTGTAATGTCTGTAAAAGTTCACGGCTGAGCTGCTTTGGGCTTTTAAACCCGCAAGAGGTAAAGCCGCTGACACGACCAATGTAATTATGAACATTTTCATTAATATTAGCTTTTTCTTCATTCCCAGTTTTTTTTAATATTATTGTAATCTTTCCAAACCTTTAACTGATCATTAAATGTTATGTAAGGGCTATATGAAATTTCAGCAATTATTTTTTCATTTTTATCAATAAAATAAAGTTGAGGGAATCCCCTTCAGGAATGATAGTATTTTTTTAATCGCTTCTTTTCAGATTTATCTGCATTATCGAAGTCGTAAATAAAAACTATAAACTCATTATTAATAAAATCGCACGCCTCTTTATTATAATCAAGAGTATCACGGAATCTAAAAAAATTATTACATCTTAAACTTTTAGTGATAAAAAATATATTTTTATCATTTTGTTGAGCCATTTCCAATGCCTGGTCTAAGCTTCCGGTAAAAATATGCAAATTATTTTGTCCGTAAACAAAACCAAGTAATAGGCTGAAAATGAGTGATGTGGAAAATCTCATAATATGGAATTTCCAATTAAAACGTATTTAAGAATAAATAAATTGCTATCCGACGCTAATTAAAACCCCAAATCCTCAATAATATCATCAATCCTTTTTTCCAACATATCATTCACTTCTTCAAATTTCTCCCTGCTTTCCAGTTGGTCTTTTACACTAAAGTAGAATTTAATCTTTGGTTCTGTTCCCGAAGGTCTGATGGAAATTTTGCTTCCGTCTTTCAGGAAAAATTGTAAAACATTCGATTTGGGTAGGTCGATATCCTTTTCTTCACCTGTTGAAATATCAAACTCCTTGCAAATCAGATAATCCTTTATCATAACCACACCCGAACCGTTTATCTGTTTCGGCGGATTGGCTCTGTACTCTTCCATCATCTTTTGAATCTCCTCTGCACCGGCCTTTCCTTTTCTTACTATCGAAAGCAGTCTCTCTTTATAAAATCCGAATTCAACATAAATATCTGGAAGCAAATCGTAAAGTGTTTTTCCCTGATCAGCAGCCCAGGCAGCGGTTTCGGCGATCATACAACAGGAGATAACCGCATCCTTATCTCTTACAAAATCACCCACGAGGTAGCCGTAACTCTCCTCTCCACCGCCAATAAATGTTTTCTTACCTTCGAGCAGTCTGATAATTTCAGCAATGTACTTGAATCCGGTAAGAGTGTCATAGGTCTCAATTCCGTTTTTATCTGCAATATCTTTAAGTATTTCAGAAGTAACGATTGTTTTTACGATATACTCATTACCTGTAACCAGTCCGTTTTCTTTCCATTTTTTCAGGAGATAATTGATAAGCAGTGTTGCAGTTTGGTTTCCATTTAGAAGCACGAATTCACCCTTATCATTTTTGACAGCAATTCCCACACGGTCGGCATCGGGGTCTGTAGCCATAACGATAGCAGCATCCACTTCGCGTGCCTTATCCAGGGCCATTGCCAGTGCTGCCGGCTCTTCGGGGTTCGGAGATTTAACTGTTGGGAAGTTGCCATCAGGAATATCCTGTTCAGGCACATTAATAACATTTTCAAATCCAAAAGCGTTTAAACTTTCGGGAACAAGCTTCACACCAGAACCGTGGATAGGTGTGTAAACTATCTTCATATTCTTTTGTCTCTTTATGATTTCAGGTGATAATGACAGGCCTTTTATCTTTTTAATATATATGCTGTCAATCTCGTCGCCAATAACCTCGATGAGGTCACCATTTCTTTCAAACTTAACATCATTAATGTCTGTTATTTTTTTCACCTCATCAATTACATTCTTATCATGTGGAGCGACCAACTGTCCGCCATCTTCCCAGTAAGCTTTGTAACCGTTGTATTCCGGTGGATTGTGTGAGGCTGTAATGACAATTCCTGCCTGACAGCCAAGATGTCTGATAGTAAATGAGAGCTCTGGAGTAGGCCTTTGTTCATCAAACAGATAGACCATAATACCGTTTGCCGACATAACGTTTGCTGTAGTATTAGCAAAGAAAGTATTCTTGTTTCTTGAGTCTGTTGCAATGGCAATATTGATGGTTTTATTATTGGGGAACATCTTCTTCAGGTAGTTTGCAAGTCCCTGTGTTGCCATCCCAACCGTATATTTGTTCATCCTGTTTGTCCCAACTCCCATTATGCCCCTAAGTCCTCCAGTTCCAAATTCAAGGTCTTTATAAAAAGCTTCAGTCAGTCCTTCCGGATCGTTTTCAATCATATTTCTTATTTCGGCTTTCGTTTCCTTGTCATAATTACCATCAAGCCACACCTGTGCCCTTTTGAGTATTTCAGGAGCTATCTTATTATTTTCCATATTTTAAGTTTTTATTGGTTTCTTTGTTGAAAACTAAATGTTTGGCAAAAGTATTTAAAATTTGAGCAATGGATGTAAATATAGTTATAATTTTTTAGCAAAGTAATGTTAAAAGTATTTTTTTTTATTTGCATCAAAATAGATTTATTTAACAAAATTCATAAATTAAGATAATCAGCCAATGAAAAAACCAATAAAGCTTCTGATCATTTCCGTCTTTATTATTTCTGCCGGTTACGCACAGAAAACGGAGATAGGTAAACCGGCACCGAAAATTGAAATTGAAAAATGGATATATCCGGAAATTCTGGTTGAGAATTTTGATGTTAAGCGTAAAATCCCTGACGATTTGAAAGGGAAAGTTATTGTTCTTGATTTTTGGTTTACAAAGTGTGCTCCCTGCGTTGCATCCATTCCGCATCTGAATTCTCTGGCAAAAAAATATCCTGATGTGGTCTTTCTCTCAATATCATTTGAATTTGAAGGAGTTCTGAAAGATTTTCTTTCCGAGAATATATTGTATTATCCTGTAGGTTCTGATGTTCAGGAGAGAGTAATTAAAGCCTTTGGGGTAACCGGCTATCCTCATACTTTTGTAATTACTGGAGATAACAGAATTGCCTGGGACGGATCGCCATTTCAGCTAAGCGAAGAAGTACTGGATTTTTTTACTGGCAGGGATACCGGGCAAAGCCTGGATGTTGTTAAAGAAAACGAAACAAAAACCTCGTCACAGGCCTATACTTTCACAATAACAGAAAATACTACACACGACCCGCAATCGTCATACACACATACCTATCCCTGGGATATCAATATTTATAATAAAAACCTTGGTGATATTTTAGAGCAGTATTCCAAAATCGGGAAATCAAGGATGATCAAAAATGACTCCTCGTTGTTGAAAAAGAGGTATGATATAACATTGAAGGCTGATAAAGATTACGTTACGGCAGCAAATTGTCCTGAAATTATAAAATATCTTTTACCCGATGCATTGGGCTCCGGTTTAAACGAAATAAAAGTGGATACTGTTTATTATTTATTATCAGTTGTGAACGATTCACTTGCCAGTATGCATAAATCCAACCAACCGGGCACAGGAATAACTTTCAGGTTTGATAACTGGGAAGCGAGAGGTATCACGTTAGAAGGGATAAAGCAGCTTTTTGAAGATAAATACGGAGTATTAACCGAAACCGATAAAAATAATAATATGAGGTTTGATATAATGCTTCCCGTAAATGATTTTGAAGAAGCAAAAGAAACTCTTGCGAATGAATATGGAATAGGTTTTAAAAAAGTACGAGGGGAACTTGATTTTTTGGAAATCGGAGAGAAGTAGATCCAGGGTTCTGTTATACCGATCTGCGGTATTTGTTGAACTCAAGATTATTATTGTTGGTCTAATTTTATTAGAAAGGAACGACAGATATCAATGAAATTGGGTTTTACATTTTATTTAGAACACCAAGACTTCTACCAAGGCTCTCCTTCCAGTCCGGAATCTCAATGCCATATTTTGTCTTTATTTTCGATTTGTCCAAAACACTGTATGCCGGACGTTTTGCCGGTAAAGGATATTGTTCGGTGGAGATTGGTTTTACTTTACAATCAAGTCCGCTTTGTTCCACTATCTCCTTTGCAAAATCGTACCAGCTTGCTGTTTCTTCATTGGAATAGTGCAGAATTTCAGTTCCCTGGGGTAGTTTAATCAATTCGGGTAAAAGTTTCAAAATGGTTTCGGCAAGGTCAGTTGCATAAGTGGGAGTTCCAATCTGGTCATCCACAACATTTATTTCCGGCCTCTCCTTAGTAAGCCTCAGAATGGTTTTTACAAAGTTATGCCCGAACTCAGAATAGAGCCACGAAGTACGGAAAATGACAGCCCTCTTTGAATTTTTGATTATCTCCTGCTCTCCGTCTGCTTTCGTTTTGGCATAAACACTTTGTGGTTCAGGTTTTTCATCTTCCTTGATTGGGTTTTTGGAAACATCATTGAAAATAAAGTCAGTTGAAATATGAATGAGGAGAATATTATTTTCAGAAGTAGCCTTTGCAAGTAATCCCGAAGCGGTTACATTCAAAAGAAGTGCTTTGTCGGGCTCCTCCTCTGCTTTGTCAACGGCAGTATATGCGGCGCAGTTTATTATAGCATCCGGTTTTGTTTCAGCAATGAATTTGTTGATATCATCATAGTTTGTGATGTCCAGTTCCTCAACGTCAGTATATTCAAAATTGAAATCCTTAAATGCGGGTGCCAGTTTTTTGATTGACATCCCAAGTTGCCCGTTGCTGCCTGTTACCAAAACTTTCATAAAAAAGCTATTTTATTATCTTTTTGAAATAATCTATTGTTTTTTCTAGGCCTTCTTCAAGATTTATGAAAGGCTCCCAGTCCAGCTCCTTTTTAGCGAGAGAAATATCAGGCTGACGCTGTAACGGATCATCCTGGGGAAGTGGTTGAAAAATAAGTTTTGATTTTGAACCTGTCATTTTTATAACGAGTTCCGCAAGTTGTTTGATAGTAAACTCATTGGGATTGCCAACATTAACAGGACCTGTGAATGATTCCGGAGTGTTCATTAGTCTGACCATTCCTTCCAAAAGGTCGTCAACATAACAGAAACTTCTTGTTTGAAAACCATCGCCATATATTGGAATATCTTCATTTTTAAGAGACTGTACTATGAAGTTGGAGATGACCCTACCGTCGTTTGGATGCATTCGTGGGCCATAAGTATTGAATATCCTCATCACTTTTATCCTGACATCATTTTGCCTGTAATAGCTAAAAAAAAGCGATTCGGCACAACGTTTACCTTCGTCATAACAAGAGCGTATTCCTATCGGATTGACATGACCCCAGTAGTCTTCCTTTTGTGGATGTACTTTCGGATCTCCGTAAACCTCGCTTGTGGAAGCTTGTAAAATTTTTGCCTTGACCCTTTTTGCAAGACCAAGCATATTAATAGCTCCCATCACCGAAGTTTTAATGGTTTTTATGGCGTTATACTGATAATGAATGGGTGAAGCAGGACAGGCAAGATTATAAATCTCGTCAACCTCAATAAAAAATGGCATTGTAACATCATGGCGTACCACCTCGAAGTAAGGGTTATCCATCAGGTGGACAATGTTTTCTTTACTTCCTGTGAAATAGTTATCAAGGCTGATAACTTCATTGCCTTCATTCAGAAGTCTTTCGCAAAGGTGCGAGCCAAGAAACCCTGCACCACCGGTTACTAATATCCTTTTTTTCATGTTGTATATCAATTATTTTTGTTTTGTCACAATTTTTGCTTGTTTCCTTCGCAGGCTACAGAAACGACAATAATGTTGTACCCCTCACCTTAGTCCTCTCCCAATGGGAGAGGAAAGGCCTGCGCGATAGCTTCTTCCCTCTCCTTGAGGAGAGGGACAGGGTGAGGTGAAATCTGACAATCATCAACAAAATAACTCTTAAGTTGACGGCTATGCCCCTACGGGGTTACCAGAAGTCCTACACAATTTGTAACCCAACTTCACAGTTTGTAACTGCGAGGTAAACTTTCCACAAAATTCATTAAATAAATTGCAAATATAGGCACTAAAAAGCATTAACTACAAAATAATAGCCCATTATGAGAGATATTGCAAGTTTCATAAAAGTTCCGGCAATGAAACCGAGGAAAGAGCCTAACCCGGCTTTTAAGGCATCATTACCTTTGGCTCCGTTTATAAGTTCCCCAATGACAGCACCGAGGAATGGCCCCACAATCAATCCGATTGGTGGGAATAAAAATATTCCTGCAACTACTCCTATTCCAGCCCCCCAGACACCTGCTCTTGTGCCTCCGAACTTTTTTGTTCCCCACATCGGCACAATGTAATCGAGAAGTGTCACTCCTGTTGTTACTAAAGCCCATATCACAATAAATTTTGCGGTGAAAGGCGGTTCGGAGGTAAACTGCAACAGCAGAAGCGCTATCCAACTTAATATCTGGCCGGGAAGTACGGGCAGGATGCATCCGATAATCCCGATAAAGACCAGAACGGAACCTATTATTATTAAAATTACATCAAGTGTCATCAGTATTCTGTCTTTGAGTCAAGATTAATCCATTTTCTAAAAACTACGGCAGCCTCATCTTTCATAATCTGTTCTGTGGGTATCTTACGGCTGCTTATTGGCAGTTTCAATTCATCATATATAAAAGAGTCGTCAAAACCTGCATCAGAAGCATCTTCCCTGCCTGCTGCAAAATATAGCTTTGCGGGACGTGCCCAGTAGATTGCTCCAAGACACATCGGGCAGGGCTCACAACTGGAATAAATTTCACATCCGTCCAGTTGAAATGTTCCAAGATGTTCGCAGGCTTCACGAATAGCATTTATTTCAGCATGCGCTGTGGGGTCATTGTGGGAGGTAACCGTGTTCATCCCTTTGCCAATAATCTCTCCGTCTTTGACGACCACAGCTCCAAAGGGTCCTCCATTTTTCAGTTTCAAATTATCTTTTGCCAGCCTGAGGGCTTCACCCATAAATTTTATTTTTTCTTTTTCCATCATCCAACCATTAATCTATAATTAATTTTACAAATTTACCATTTTCCCCTTTTGGTTGGCCATTTTATTACTTCTTTAAGGATATTCAGATAGTCGACCCTTGAAATACTGATTGCTCCAAGACTTTTGAGATGGTCTGTTTCAATCTGTGCATCTATAAACCGGAATTTCCACTCTTTTGCTTTTTCGACAAGATAATACAAAGCCACTTTTGATGCGTCCCTATCAATATGGAACATTGATTCTCCGAAAAATGCACGCCCGAGCGAAATTCCGTATAGTCCACCTACCAGTTTATTGTTGCGATAAGTCTCAACAGAATGAGCAAGACCTGTTTTATGTAAACTATAATAGGCCTGTTTCATCTCATCAGTGATCCATGTTCCATCTTCTCCATACCTTGGCACTTTTGCACATTTGTCTATCACATTTTTAAAATCAGTATCAAATTTTACTTCAAAATTACTGTTTCTGAGAGTCTGTAGAAAACTTTTAGACATTATAAAATCAGCTGGATAAAGAATCATTCTTGGATCGGGTGACCACCACAAAATCGGGTCACCATTAGAATACCAGGGGAATATACCATTAGCGTAGGCCAAAACCAATCTTTCAGGAGTAAGGTCTCCGCCTATTGCCAGTAGGCCTTGCTCGTCTGCAAGATTGGGATCAGGAAAAATAATCTCTTTATTTAAAGCGTAAACCGGCATATAAATCAAAACTCCAAAAATCAAATCAATTGTTTGCGATCTTAAGTTAATAGTTATCTTTTACTCTTTTTTATCACATATCAAGTCTTTTATCTCATATCTTGTCTTTAAATTTTTCATCTTGACTCTAAAATCTCACATCTTGATTCTCAAATCTAAAACCCACACTTACTCATCCTGATTATCACGCAAATGATATTTGATACTGATATTATCCGGATCATCTTTTTGCGGTCTGGTTTTATTATAATACTCTTCAAATGCGGCTATTTTGGCTTCCATTTCTTCCTCCTCAGTATCTTCTTCATCTTCCCAATCATATTTCTTTTTTTGCGGACCTTCCTTCCTGTAATAAAAGGCAAGCACCATTCCCACAACCAATCCCCATAAATGCGACTCCCACGAAATATTCTTTTCAGGAAACATCTCAGGAAATACTCCCCAAACCATACTGCCGTAAATAAATGTGACAAACATTGTAATTGCCATAAGCCTTATGTCGCGCCTGAAAATTCCGCTAAAAAACAAAAAAGAGGCTAATCCGTAAACAACACCTGAGGCACCTATGTGATAAGCTTCTCTGCCACCCAGCCAGACGCTAATGCCTGTAAGGAAATATATTAACACAAATGTTTTAAAGGCAATTTCTCTGTAGAAATAAAAGAGGCAGGCACCAAGGACAAACAGAGGAACAGTATTGGCAAAAAGGTGGCTGATTCCGGAATGTATTAGCGGACTTGTCACTAGTCCGATCAAACCTTTTGCTGTTTGGGGATATATGCCGAGAAAGCCAAGATCAACACCCGAAAACATTTCGCCAAGCCTAATAACCCATATCACGATTATGAACATTAAAGGAGGGTAGAGGCTTTGTAGTAGATATTTTTTTTCCTGTTCCATTAAAGGCTTGTTATCAAAAGTTATTCCGTTACGAAAATAGTGATATTTTGACAGAGAATTGAAGGTAAAATGAATTTGTTGTCTGATCATTATTTGATTTTTCCTACTTTTGACGCAATAATTATCATATATATGAAACCATTTGAAGGATCAATACAGTCAAAACTGCCCAAGCAAAAAACATCAATATTTGCTATTATGTCAGGGCTTGCAACCGAATATAAGGCAATAAATTTGTCGCAGGGCTTCCCTGATTTTGAGGTCTCCCCGAAACTAATCAGCCTTGTTAATAAATATATGAAAAAGGGTTATAATCAATATGCACCGATGCAGGGAGTTCCGGCACTTCGCGAGTAGATTTCTCTGAAAGCGGAAGCGATTTACGGGATAAAATATGACCCGGCAACCGAAATTAATATAACCGCCGGTGCCACACAAGCCATTTATACAATAATTTCTGCCTTTATCAGGGAAGAGGATGAAGTCATTATTTTCGAGCCGGCTTACGATTCATATGCCCCGGCAGTAAAGTTAAACGGGGGAATGGTTAAATATGCAAAATTACAAATGCCCGACTTTAAGATCAACTGGAATGAGATTAAAAGGCTGATCTCTCACAGGACAAAGATGATAATTATTAATACACCTCATAATCCGACCGGAAGTGTTATTACGCCCGACGACATGAAAGAGCTTATCAAACTCACCAGAGGAACTGATATAATTATTTTGAGTGATGAAGTTTATGAACATTTAATTTTTGATGGTATTCGTCACGAAAGTATCTGTTATTATCCTGAACTTGCAAACCGGACATTAATTGTGGGTTCATTCGGAAAGACTTTTCACGCAACAGGCTGGAAAACAGGTTTTGTCCTGGCTCCTTCAAATCTTATGGCTGAATTCAGGAAAGCACATCAGTTTACTGTCTTTGCTTCAAATACCCCTGTTCAGTATGCTATAGCCGAATTTCTTACAGATAAAGATAATTATGTTCATCTAAACAACTTTTATCAAAAAAAGAGAGATTACTTTGCCGAAAGAATAAAAGGTTCGCGTTTCAATTTTGTTCCCTGTCACGGTACATATTTTCAACTTCTTGATTACAGTAAAATAAGCGATGAACCGGAAACGGAATTTGCTATCCGCCTCACAAAAGAGTTTAAACTGGCTTCAATACCTGTTTCCGCTTTTTATCATCAAAATGATGATAATAAAGTCCTGCGTTTCTGCTTTGCAAAAAAGGAAGAAACTCTTGATAAGGCAGCGGAGATTTTGAATAAAATATAGTTTTTCCTTGTGGATAAAGAAATAAAGACTTACTTTTGTCCCTCTGAATAAAGACAAAAACATTAATTTTCTTCCTTATGAAGAAGGACATATTTAAAAATATCATTTCTGACAGCATTAATAAAGTCTATTTGGATGTTAAGCCTCGTAGTCTTAAGTTACTGGATATAAATAAAGTACACATAATAACAGGTGTGAGGCGCAGTGGCAAAAGCCATTTTATGTATCAAACTATTAATGAGCTTAGAAATAAAGTTTCAAAAGAGAAGATTTTTTACATAAGTTTTGAGGATGACAGGCTTTTTCCTCTTAAGCTTGATGATTTACGATGGATTATAGAGGCTTATTATGAGTTATTTCCAGAAAATAGAAAACAAACGGTATATGCATTTTTTGATGAGGTTCAGGAAGTAGAATTGTGGGAAAAGTTTATCCGCAGAATTTACGATACGGAAAACATTAAGATTTATATCAGCGGTTCAACTTCAAAAATGTTTTTTACCGATTTGGATACTTCATTGCGAGGAAGAACAATAACTTATAAATTATTTCCATTGTCGTTTAAAGAGTATTTGGAATTTTCGTCAGTCGGATCGGATTATTACAATTCCGATAACAGGGCTTTGATACTTGATGCATTTAATAAATATATGATTTCCGGAGGGTTTCCCGAAATTGTTGCAACTGCGCCAACCATACAAAAAAGAGTATTAAAGGAATATCTTGATTTGACTGTTTATAAAGATATTATTGAGCGCCACGGAATTACAAACCGGGAAGTAATGAAATATCTTGTTTCTATTATTTTCAGAAACACATCAACTCTGTTGAGTATTAACAAGTTATATAATGATCTGAGGTCAATGGGAATACGTGTTGCAAAAAATACTCTTTACGACTATCTCGGTTTTTTGGAAGATGCCAATCTGGTTCTTCAAATACCGGTTTTTTCACATTCCGTTAAAGATCAACAACGTAATCCGAAAAAGACTTATATCATTGATAATGGATACCATACATTGGTATCTATCAAACTTGATAAATCTAAACTGTTTGAAAATCTTGTATTTCTTCATCTTAAACGTGAATTTGAAAAGATATTTTATTATAAAGGAAAGCAGGAAGTTGATTTTTGCTATTATGATAATGATGACAGGTTAAACCTGATAAATGTAGCTTATGATATATCCGAGGCAAGTACATATCGCAGGGAGATATCGGGGCTGACGGAAGCAATGAAGCAACTTAATGTAACTGAAAGTACGATAGTAACTTTGGAAGCCGAAAAGGAGGTTGAGATTGACGGATTAATTATTAAAATAATTCCCTTGTGGAAATGGCTTGTAAAAGGAGTCACTACATAGAGGTTTGATTAATTGAGGTCAATAGACCCGTGCTTTAGCACGGGAAAAAAAGTTGAAAAATATCGTAGTTGTGACGAAATTTTGGTTAGCGAAGCACCAAAATCGTGACAAAACTTAAAAGCAAATAAATCAATACATTACAATATTATAGACATATGACTATAACCCTTGTACAATCCGATATTATTTGGGAAAACATAGATGTCAATCTCGAAAACTTTTCAGCAAAGTTAGACAGAATCGGCAATAGCCCTGATTTGATAATCCTGCCCGAAATGTTTGCTATCGGCTTCACTATGAACGCAAAAAAGTGTGCAGAAAAGGAAGACGGGAAAATAGTAAACTGGCTGAAAGATAAGGCAAAATTAAGGAAATGTGTGATCGCAGGAAGTGTTTTAATTGAGGATAAGGGCAAATATTACAACCGTATGTTCTGGATGAAGCCTGATGGCAGTTATGAGACTTATGACAAACGTCATCTTTTCCGTATGGGCAAAGAGCATCTCACAATGTCGCAGGGAAATGAAAGAAAGATAGTGGAACTGAACGGTTGGAAGATAAATCTTCAAATATGTTACGACCTGCGCTTTCCGGTTTGGAGCAAAAACAAATACAAGGATGGTGAGTATGAGTACGACGTTCTTTTGTATGTTGCCAACTGGCCTGAAGTGCGAAGCAGCGCCTACAAATCATTGATAACAGCCAGGGCTATTGAAAATCAATGTTATGTTATTTGGGTTAACCGTACAGGCTACGATGGAAATGGAGTCTTACATTCGGGTGACTCAATGATAGCTGATCCTTATGGTAAGATCATTGCTCAGGCTGATTACGGGAAGGAGCAATTTGTTACGAAAGTCCTGTCAAAGCAAAAACTTAACGATTTCAGAAAGAATTTTGCTGTTGGGATGGATTGGGATAGTTTTATAGTCCCGTCAAAGACGATATAAAGGTAGACAATGTTTTTGTTAGAAAAGATTTAGTGCCGTCAGGTACGTAATATTATATTTACATATCTTTACCCCCGTTTTTGAATACAATAAAATATGCCTTCAAGTCCTAAAATCTGGTACGCAGTCTATGTCAAATCAAGGAACGAAAAAAAAGCGTATGATGCTTTAATCTCTTTCGGTATTGACGGCTATTTACCCCTTGTAAAAACATTGAAACAATGGAGCGACCGCAGGAAGTGGGTTGAAGAGCCGCTGTTTCGTTCATATTTGTTTGTTTGTATTGATAAATCGGAGTATTTCAAGGTGCTGAATGTTGATGGTGTTGTGAAGTTCATATCATTTGAAGGCAAAGCTGTCCCCATACCCCCAAATCAGATACAGGCAATAAAACAATTTGTGGATGAGGGTGATGAATTGACGGATAATGTTGAAGATTTCAAACAGGGTGATGAAGTTGAAATTATCAAAGGATCAATGATGGGGCTGAAGGGCAAACTAATATCATTTAAAAATAAACAAAAGGTAAAAATTGAAATTGAGGCTATTGCACAATCAATTTATCTGTCAATACCCATGTCATTTCTGGTAATCATTGACTCTAAGAAATAAAAATTAACTATTTTAAACTTATTGATGCCGAAATGGGTGTACTACAAATCTCCCTTTTCATGGTGTGAATAATGCGGATTAAACAGCTATTTTCTATTAATTTGATACCATCCTCCTTAAATTTATGACGATTTTGATAGTTTTATGCTCTCTTTTGATTAAAAAATAATCTTTTTTGATAGATTTTTTATACTCAATTTTTACTGTTCGTACTGGATTATGGTACCTTCATCCAAAATATTGGGGGGCTCATACAATAAGTCAAAAAAAATTTGCATAATAATATTTTGTTTGTTACTTTGGCCACCTGTTTATCAAATATTTTTGATAAACTACCAAAAAACCAGAGTAGAGTAGATTTGAATATCTATGAGTGCATCAATATTGGACTTGTATTATAAATCTATACTTAAATTCTACTATAAATGAATATATCTTTATTAACTATACGTGGTATTGCTCTCATTTCACAGGGTGTGGAATGAGTTTTTTTGACTTAGTAATATGAAAGTAAAATAAATCAAAATAATGTCATATTAAAAAATGAATTTAACTTAAAAACAGGAGGTTATTATGAAAAAGTACACATTTATTTTTAGCTTATTAATTTCTATTAATGCAATATCTCAAAACTACAATCAACCCTATTCATCTAGTTATAAGTATCTCAAAGAAATTTCTTCCCCAAATAACAGGGTAATGATTTCTGAGTACGTACAGACTTTGTCCACAGATACGCTTTTTGTTGTTTTGGAACTATCTTCCACAGAGGAGAATCGTGAAATTTTATTTCCTGTCGGATCAGAGATAATATATCGAATTAAAAATAAATTAATTTAAAATAAATTCATAAACCAACTTTCAAGAGATAATATATCAAATGAATATCTTGGAGTATTATATATGATTTTAAATAAAACATTTAGGAGTTTTAATAATGATGACCTAAAAATAATCTTTAATACCAGTTCCTCTTTCGTAACAAATGATTTTTATAGTAATCCAAATAAATATTCATCAGACATTAGGTTGCTAATTTTGCAAACTAATAATCTGATTTTAACACATTTAAATGAACCTAATTTGGTAAACAGAAATAAGGTGACTGAATATTGTGGAATCCTTCAATTAATTGCAATCAATAATGGAGAGGATCATAAAATAAGGGCGGCAGCTATTAAAGGTATTCAATATTTAAACTATAAAGAAGCAACAAGTAGTTTAATCATGTTAATAACAGATTACTCAAATATAAATAATGAGATATTAATGCAGCCCTTGTGCATTGCATTATCCCAATTTAAAGAATCAGAATCTTTTCAACATATTAAGCATGTTTTAGCAAATACCACCAATGAATATGTTTTTGCTTCTGCTGCAATTTCTTTAGGTGACTTAGGTGGATTACAATCATTAAAAGCTCTAATCGAAAATGAAAACAAGTTTGAAGGCAAATATACTGGGGTGGCAATAAGACGATTAAAAGATGATATCTTCAGTATTCTGAAGAACAGAAATAGTACATATATCGAATATGCAATTAAAGCAACCAAATACTTTTATAAAGAAGACGAGATAATTCAATATAAGAAATTATTAAAATCAATTCTATTTACAACTCAAGACATTAATCATATAAAGCTTATTCTGGACAGACTATACCAAGTTATTAATAAAGATGAAGCATTAGAAATCATTTCCAACATAACTTATAATAGTTCATATTCGCTTGAATGGAATAAGATTAACAATTTAAAAGAGTCTAAAACCATACCAATTGAGAAAAGTAATATTCCTGTACCTGAAAAAACTATATTCATTAAGAGTAGTAAGAACGATCAAGGTAATATGAGTCAGCAAGAATATGGTGACGCCGCCTATCAAGATTTGGATTTTGCCTGGGGGTGGGGATTTGGATTTGGTTGGTGTGGTCATGCCGGTTTATATGCTGGAATTAATTCTAGTCACGTACAAAGACAAATAGCTGTTACAAAGGATGGTACTATTGCACCTCGTGATCGGCCATGGGAAAATATGACTAGTGATCCGAGCAATCCATACTGGGGAGCATATACACTTAATAACAGTAGCTTAAACTTTACCGATAGAAAAGATATAATATCTACTGCGATTGATCTAATAGCTTATGCCCCTGGTTATCCAGCATTTAATTTATTTCCGAATGCACTTGACTATTATGGAAATCCCGGCACTTATGTAAATTCCTCTGAAATTGAAAAATTAAGATGCGATGGCCTTGTTGAGTATTGTTATGAATGGGATTATCATGAAGTTTGGGGATACAATGGTGCAAATTATGACATTAGTGTTACAAGCAATGTTGACAGTCATAATGATTGCTTTTATTCGATTTTGCATAATCCATGTACAAGCTTAGCTCCAATTGTTCAATGCGGTGGACATGGAAATTCTAATGCATATGGGGGTTGTTCTAACCTAGATAATGATGCTATAATTGATTATCCTACATATGCTGCAAGTTACTCTGTATCTGGTAACTCAGTGAATATTTCTATACAAGCAACGGATAAATCAGGTATTCATTTCATTAAATACAAAGTTGGTAGTGAAGGCTCAGTAATTGCATCACCAACTCAACCACAACATCCAACATCTTCATCATACACATATTCTTTTACTGTAACTATGACGGAGTCTGATTATATATATCTCTATGCTAAAGATAATGGAGGTAATTACCCAGAATATTATTCCTATTTTTATGTAACTATACCAACTCCCCCAGATCCTCCCTCTTGGTTAAATGTATCTGCCAATTCCAGTACTTCTATCACAATTATATGGGAGAATGTCAGCAATGAAACCGGTTATAAGGTTTACCGTGCAAGCAGTTCCGGGGGCACATACTCCCTAGAAGGAACTACAGGTGCAAATCAAACTTCCTATACAGATAACGGGCTAAGTCCG
>JAUVIX010000339.1 GCA_030592565.1 Chlorobiota bacterium | reverse complement strand
CGATTAGTAAAGTATGGTTCATCTACTATACTACCAAACTTGAAAGGATTTACTTTTGTCATTACGAATATTTTCGTTGCGAATTATTTCGCAATCTAATTAAAGGTTACTTTTTGACAGATGACATATAATTGTTAAGGTTAAAAAACAATAACAAGTTTCTTTTTTAAGATAGCGTAAATTATCAAACCCAAAATCACCCCCACCCCATTAGCCACCAAGTCATTAATATTAAAAGCCCTGTAAGGTAAAAAGTATTGTACACCTTCGAGGGAGAATGAGAATATTAGAGATATTATTATGATGTTAAAAGTTCCTTGTTTAAGGTTCAAGGTTTGTTGTTTGTTGTTTGTTGTTTCACCCATCCGAAGCCTTTGCGTAGGAGGGTTAAGCATTATCAGAGGTACAAGTGGGATATAAACGAGAGCGTGTAGGAGGTAATCCCAGCGGATGTTCAATAGATAGTTGTTGTTTAGCATTGAGTTCATGCCGTTTATTGGGAGTACTGCTAGTAATATTAGAGTTATTAAGTAGATATAAAATAGCTTTTTCACTTTAGTCGTATTATTCACTGTCTCTTTCTATTCGTATGTTGTCGTGGGTTCAAGGAGTTTGCCCGCCTGAACGAGCATTCGAGCAGGCTTCGCTTCGCTCGCAAAGACCTGTAAACCAACTTATTTTGGGAGTAAAGTATTACGAGCGCAGCGTGGCCTGCCCGAAAGGATGAATTCTTTCATTCCCGTCCGAACGGCTTGGCCGGGCAGACAGGCGGGCAATCTGATAATACTTTCTACTCAAGTTCATTGATTCAATCAATCGCAATAGCTGTTTCGCAAAGAAAATTTTGAATTTCTTTTTGTTTTGGTGGATTGGAAATTATAAAGTCCACATCCTCCGTATAGTCAATATCTTCAAAGAAACACAATTGTGCACGAAATAACTTTTCCGAAAACAAATCACCATAAACCAAAGTAGCTTGCCTGATGATCTCATTGATATCATAGTGGTCTTTCATAATAAAGTACAAGTCAACATAATCCTTCCATTTTGACCTTCTACCTAAGGCAAATGCTTTCATTGCAGCAAGCTGAAGCAAATTGGGAAGCTTAATAATATTTTCAAATTTGCAATCAGGGTCTATATTATAAGGATATTCAAAAAAGGTAAATTTAACGCTATTGATGGCTAGATTAAGCTGTTCTTCTACCCTTCTACTTACTACATACGAATAATTATTTCGGGTGATTTTATAAATAATTTTGCTGATTCTTAAACTTTTTGCTTTGAATAAATCAAAATCAATAGATCTTCTATGTCCAATATGCAAAGCAATAGCTGTTCCGCCAACGAGGTAAAATTCCCGTTTAAATGTTTGAACTAAAGGCAATAATTCAATCTGAGCCCTATCTAGGATTTCCCTATGCATACTTCTTTAAATAAAGATTAAAAAAATTATAGATTTCAGGATAATAATTCCCCTTTTTTCTTCCCTTTGCATTCATTAAAATCTGGTATGATTCCTTATAACCCAATAACTTAATTATCTTTAAACAATCTTGCAATGTTCCGTAATTTAATACAGATTCCAATAACAAATCATTACTAATTTCGGTTTTCTTATCCTTTGGGATATACCAAAAAAGAGCTGGATTGTTGTTTATAAAAATATTTATTTTTTTGTTCAATGTTATAAGTTTCAAGTTTAATGTTCAAAGTTCCGGGTTTTGTATTTGTTTGTGTTATATATACCCAGGCTTTCATTTCAAAGGTACTTCTTTAATAACATCCTGCAAGCCTTCAACAGTTTGCCGGGCAGACAGGCGGGCAATCTGACAATCCCTTCTACTCAGGTTCATTGAGTAAATTTCGCAATGCCGTTGGGTTTATTGGTGTTTTTGTTGATTATTTCTTCTTAATCGTATGTTTAAATTTAAGAACGGCAAAATTAAGTTCAATTGTTGTTTCGCTTTCAGATGTATGTAAATCATCGTCAAGTAATTCGGAGATTATTTCTCCACTCTTTTTCATTAAAGACTTTTGCTTTTAAGTATTGTTGCTAGCATATACAACCCCTTTTCAGTGAAAGCATTAGGGATTTTAACTTTCCCGCCTTTTATTGAAGTCGAAAATTTCGACTTCAAAGTATCCCATTCATTTTTTGATAACTCCAAAATGTAATTACCGGGAAACTTATCAGGATTATTCTTTACGGCTTCATTAATTCTTTTTGTTTCTACTCCATAAATTTCTGCAACATCTTTATCTAAAAGAACTTTTTGTCCTCGTATATCAATAATCTTGGATTCAATAATTTCGTATCTGATGATGTTTGACATATTTAATTGCTTATAAGAAAATGACAATTTTGTTTTTGCAGGTTGTTCATATTAAAATTGAATCTTTACTTAATTCCCATATTGTTTTTCATAGTAGGCCTGATAATCACCGGAAGTTACATTTTCGAGCCACTCCTGATTATCAAGATACCATTTAACGGTTTTTTCAATTCCTTCTTCAAATTGCAGAGAAGGTTCCCATCCAAGCTCATTCTGTAATTTGGAGGAATCGATTGCATAGCGCAAATCGTGTCCGGCACGGTCTTTTACATAGGTTATCAGTTTTTCGGATGTGCCAAGATCTCTACCCAGCATCTTATCAGTTACTTTACAAAGTACCTTTATAAGGTCAATATTTTTCCATTCATTGTTACCTCCAATATTAAAGATCTCTCCAATAGTTCCTTTATGATAGATCAGGTCTATTGCTTTTGCATGGTCTATTACATATAACCAATCCCTTACATTTTCTCCTTTTCCGTAAACAGGCAGAGGCTTATTATTCTGTATGTTATTTATAAATAAAGGAATTAGCTTTTCAGGAAATTGGTTAGGGCCGTAGTTATTCGAGCAATTTGAAATTATTATGGGAAGGCCGAAAGTGTCGTGATAAGCTCGTACAAGATGATCGGAGCTTGCTTTTGATGCTGAATATGGACTGTGAGGATCGTATGCTGTTTTCTCGGTAAATAATCCCGTATCTCCAAGTGAGCCATAAACCTCATCCGTTGAAACGTGATAAAACTTTTTTCCTTGATAATTGTCTTGCCAGATATATTTTGCAGCATTAAGCAGGTTAACAGTTCCTACAATATTGGTCATAATAAATTCCATCGGATTTGTTATGGAACTATCTACATGCGATTCGGCAGCGAGATGTATAACTCCATCAAACTGTTCTTTTTGAAAAAGCCTTAGAATAAAATCACCATCAACAATGTCCCCTCTTACAAATTCATAATTGGGTTTATCTTCAATATCTTTTAGGTTTTCCAGGTTTCCTGCATAAGTGAGTTTATCAAGGTTATAAATTTTATATTCAGGATATTTGTTTACAAAAAGCCTAACTAAATGTGATCCAATAAACCCTGCCCCACCTGTAACCAATATTTTACTCTTTCTTGAAATTTTCATTCTTTTAAATTTTTTTGTATTTTCTTGCCATGTGAAATACGCTTTGAGCTTTTATTGTTCAAACCAATTTTTTAACCTATTCTTTAAGTACATTTTTCCATAATGTGTTTTGAAATACTTTTCTCTTTTCAAGGCATCTTTTTGGTTT
>JAUVIX010000136.1 GCA_030592565.1 Chlorobiota bacterium | reverse complement strand
CCTAAAGGTATGTTTTGCCATCAAGGCATCAGGGGATTGTTTCTGAGCAATACTAATAACATCGTTAAGTGTGTATTTAACAGTTTGCTGCGCAAAGCATGTAATTGATTGCATCAAAATAAAAACACCTATTACCAGATACAAAACGAAATTTCTTATTGAGTACTTGTTTAATAACATTTGCATAGAGAAAATATTTACCACAAAACTAACACTTTGGGAGATTTGTTTTATAAGAGAGGCAATTAATTATTCTCCTGGCCATATAATTTGAAAATAAAGTATTATGAAGAAACATTTTAAATTGAAAAGGTACAGGTTGATGGGTTAATAAATAAGATGTAGATTTGACCATATATATCGACATCTAAAAAATACTAACTTTTGAAAAAACAAGTTTTTAATTAACTAGCTATGAAGCAATCCTTTATAATAACCATAATAATTGCCTTTATAATGCAACTGCAATCGCAGGAAGTTGCACAATGGAGAGGAAAAAACCGGGATGGCAAATACAATGAAACAGGTTTGCTAAAAGAATGGCCTACATCAGGCCCCAAATTATTATGGCATTTCGATGAACTTGGAGACGGTCATGCTTCAGCTGCCGTAACCAGTGAGATGGTTTACACAACTGGCACATCTGAAGAAGGGAACGGTTTTGTAATTGCGTTGAATCATTCAGGTGAAAAGACCTGGAAAACAGAATTTGGAAAAGAATGGGTTGAAAACTGGGACGGAGTTCGTTCGACACCATTGATTTATGACAGCAAAGTTTATATTATGAGCTCCTATGGTGAACTGGTATGTATGAATGCTGAAAACGGTGATATTATCTGGGAGGTTGATTTATTTACTGATTATGATGGTAGAAATATTCAATGGGGTGTAACAGAAAACTTATTGATTGATGGTGACAAATTATTTGTTACTCCCGGTGGAATTGATGCAAATATAATTGCACTTAACAAAGATACCGGCAAGTTAATCTGGAAATCGAAAGCAATGGAGGAGCAAAGTGCATACTGTTCACCATTGTTGGTTGAATTAACAGACAAAAAGATTTTTGTAACTCAGACAGCAAACTCAATTGTTGGTCTTGATCCAACTAACGGTAGCCTACTATGGAATGTGGAACAAACAAACAGGTGGTCGGTTCATGCAAATACCCCTCTTTATCACAACGAACAAATTTATTGTTGCAGTGGATACGGAAAAGGTGGTGTAATGCTGCAGTTATCAGAAGATGGAACATCTGTTACTGAACTTTGGAGAGACGAATCCATGGATGACAAAATGGGAGGAATGATTCTGCTTGACGGGCGTATTTATGGGTCTGGAGATGCTAACAAAAAATGGTTCTGTATCGACTGGGAAACTGGCGAAGAACTTTATTCATCTAAAATGTTGAAGCCCGGTAATATCATTTTTGCCGATGGATTACTATATTGCTACGGAACCGGTGGAAAAGTAGGAATTGTTGACCCAACTACAAATGATTACAACCTTATCAGTTCATTTAAGGTCCCATATGGAGAGAAGTATCATTGGGCACATCTCGTTATTCATAACAAGAGATTGTATGTACGACATGGAACTTCATTAATGGTTTATGATATTGCTGCGGAATAGTTAGGCTATAAATGAAGATTGTAATTGTATGACCAACAACCAAAAAGATAATTATATAATCCTGATTGCTACAGCAGTCGGGCTAATATTGATCATTTATTGGTTATACTACAACCCTGTCACAGATTTTAGGTTAAGTGTTCCCGGCATGGATAATCGTCCTGATAGTATTTTAGGGATTCATGAGCAAGTCAAAATTGGGGAGGACTTTGCACTATACGCAGATAACAATTCAGATCTAACAGGAAAATGGACCCGTTTCAGAGGTGCTGATTTTGACAACATTAACAAAGAGAATATCAGGCTTATTGACAAATTTCCTGTTGATGGCCCACATATACTATGGAAAATGGATCTGGGTGAAGGTCATGCTGCTCCTGCAATTTACAATGGTAAGGTTTTTATCCTGGATTATCTTGAAAAAGAAAAGGCTGATGCACTTAGATGTATGTCACTTGAAACAGGAGAAGAGCTATGGCAACGAAAACATAATGTCCATATCAAAAGAAATCATGGAATGTCGAGAACTGTTCCTGCCGTAACCGACAATTTCATCGTAACAATTGGTCCAAAAGGACATGTTATGTGCTGTGACCCAACAAATGGTGATTTACTTTGGGGAATTGATCTTGTTAAGGATTATCAAACAGAGATTCCATTCTGGTATACAGGGCAATGCCCTATGATTGATAACGATATAGCAATAATTGCTCCCGGCGGAAATTCTTTATTAGTTGCCGTTGATTGCGCAACAGGTAAAGTGGTATGGGAAGCCCCGAATCCTGATAATTGGAAGATGTCGCATTCATCTGTTATGCCTATGAATTTAAATGGAAAGAAGATGTATGTATATGCAGCAGTTGGAGGGATTTGCGGTATTTCAGCAGATGGAAATGACAAAGGTGAAATTTTATGGAAGCTCACTGATTTTGCACCGAATGTGGTGGCGCCCTCCCCTATCATTTATGATGACGGAAAAATATTCATGACAGCTGGTTATGGTACAGGTTCGATTCTATTTAAGGTTGAGAAAAAGAACAATAAATATTCAGTTAATATATTACAACGCTTTAAACCAAAAAAAGGTTTAGCATCAGAGCAACAAACACCAATCGTATATAAAGGACATATTTTTGCAGTTCTGCCTAAAGATGCAGGGCCAAATAGAAATCAGCTTGTCTGCTGCAAACCTGATGATTGCAAAAATATACTATGGACCAGTGGGAAATCAGAACGATTTGGTCTCGGCCCTTACATTATTGCAGACGGGAAATTTTTCATTCTCAACGACGACGGAACTTTGACCATAGCCATAGCTTCCACATCAAAATTTACATCCCTTGATAAAAAAAGGATATTGGACGGGCATGATGCCTGGGGACCCATCGCAATTGCCGATGGCAAACTACTAATGCGCGACACAAAACAGATGGTATGTATTGATGTTCAAAAACACTAAAAAACTTGAAATATGAAACATAATAAATCAATAATAATAATCGCAATTATATTCATCATAGCAATTGTGATATTCATGGCTTATGATTTTTTTGGTGGTTTTGACAAGTCAGATAAAAATGTGTACGAGTACAAGCTGGATCACTTAAAAAAAGTTGATTCTTCTGTTGTAGATTACAAAGAATTTCAACAGTTGGTACCAGAAATAGAAGTTCTTAAAGGAGTAGCCATTGATAAAGAAGACAATATTTACGTAACCGGAAAAGATAAAATTATCATCTATGATAATAAAGGTTATCTCCTCAAAGAAATTAATACTGGTGTTGATGCTCTTTGTATAACTATTGGTGAAGGTGATAATATTTTTCTTGGAGTAAAGGATCACATTGAAATATGGGATTCTGAGGGCAATCAAAAGAGTAGTTGGGAAACTTTTAATCCTAAAGTGATAATAACAAGCATTGCAATATTAGATTCATCAGTTTTTGTGGCAGATGCAGGCAACAAGATTGTATATCATTATGATCTGGAAGGAAATATCCTGAATGAAATTGGCAGGAAAGATTCTTTAACAGGAATTCAGGGTTTCATTATCCCCAGTCCATATTTTGATGTGGCAATTGGACGTGATGGTGAATTATGGGTTGTTAATTCTGGAAGACATCAACTTGAATCTTATGATAAAGATGGTAATCAAATATCTTCCTGGAAAAGAACATCCATGCAATTGGAAGGCTTTAGTGGATGCTGCAATCCATCTCATATTGCAATTTTGCCAAATGGCTCTTTTGTTACAAGTGAAAAAGGTATTGTAAGGGTAAAAATTCATGAACCTTCCGGAGAATTTAGTAGTGTTGTTGCAACGCCTCAACAATTTGACAAAGGGACCAGAGGACTTGATTTAGCTGTAGATTCTGAAAACAGAATAATAGTACTAGATCCAAAAAAAAGATTGATCAGGATATTTAAAAAAATAAAATTGTAGATTCGACACAAATGTACACACGAAAAGAATTTATTATAAAGACTATCAGAATGGCTACTTTCACAGTATTAGCAGGTGCAAGTGGTTATCTTCTTCTCCGGGATCAATCTGATGAGGTCTGTAATTTTGACTTCGTTTGTAGGGATTGTAAAAAACTGAAAGAGTGTAATTTACCGGAGGCCATAGACCAAAAAAGAAGTAAGTAAATGGAGGATTCCAAAAATAAAACAACTAGAAGATATTTCATAAACCGAGGTTTACGTATCTCAGCAGGTATTGCCTTAGGTGGAGTTGGAGTCTATTTAGCGAAAGATTCAACATCCGAAGACCTCGTATGGCAATTAGATCAGGAAAAGTGTATTCAGTGTGGAAGATGTGTTACAAATTGTGTTCTCACTCCCTCTGCCGTAAAATGTGTTCATATTTTTGATATGTGTGGGTACTGTGATTTATGTGGTGGGTATTTCAGACCCGATGTAAAAGATTTAACAACAGGAGCAGAAAATCAACTCTGCCCAACAAGTGCAATCAAAAGAAAATTTGTTGAAGACCCCTTTTTTGAGTACAAAATAAATGAAGATCTATGTATTGGATGCGGCAAATGCGTTGCCGGCTGTGGTGCTTTCGGAAATAGTTCACTTCAACTACAGGTAAACCATAATATTTGTGTGAATTGTAATCAGTGCTCCATAGCCAGAGATTGTCCAACCGATGCTTTCAGCAGGGTACCACGAAGTAAAAACAATATTCTCAAAGGATTTAGCGGAGGTGAAATTTAGTCAAATGAGGTCGTTATTCACTTACATATCATTTCTTCTCCTTTTAATCTTGCTATTACAAGCAGTTGAAGTTCAGGCACAACGTTTCCCAAAGCCTGAATTTGAGTCTGGCTATGTGCAAGAGTCAATTCAGATACCCGTGCCACGCTCCAGCTTCATGGAATATTTTGATGTCTTTGTCTTGATCGTTGCCATGTCGGTTGTTACTTGGTTGGTATTGAAAAAGAGGTCAAGAAGGGGTGTATTTTGGGTTTCAATATTCTCAATATTATATTTTGGTTTTTATCGGGAAGGATGTGTTTGCTCTGTCGGTTCTGTTCAGAATATTGCACTGGCACTTTTTAATCCGGGATACAAAATTCCGCTAACTGTTCTTGCATTTTTTGTGATTCCATTGGTTTATTCGCTGTTTTTTGGGAGGACTTTTTGTGCGGGTGTTTGTCCGTTAGGAGCTATTCAGGATATTTTTGTTTGGAAACCATTGCAACTGAAACCATGGTTGCAGAAGATGCTAGGTCTTATCCCATTTATCTACCTTGGACTTGCTGTACTTTATGCCGCAACAGGCACTGATTTCATAATTTGTCGTTACGATCCTTTTGTGGGAATTTACCGACTAAATGCAGAATTCTCAATGTTTATCCTTGGTGGAATTTTCCTCCTAACAAGTGTATTTATTGCAAGACCTTACTGTCGCTTTTTCTGCCCGTATGGAGTTCTTCTAAATTGGTTTAGCCGAATTTCTAAACATCACATGACCATCACACCATCAAAGTGTATACAGTGCAACTTGTGCGAAAACTCATGTCCCTTTGGTGCTATTGATATCCCTGAACAAGTTAAACTTAAAGAATCCCGAAAAGACAGCACAAGGAGGTTTATTATTTTAACAGCCATCATCCCGATTTTAGTTATTCTGGGAGCATGGACAGGTTCACAATTTCATGAGAATCTGGCTAAGGTTAATCCAACAGTTCGTTTAGCTCAAGACATCCTTGAACAAAGCAACAACTCATTAATTCAAACAGATCCTCAATATATTGAGCCAATTGAAATTGAGGCATTCAGGTCATCTGGAAAAACTGACAAACAACTATATACAGAAGCAAATGAGATTATCAAAGAATTTCACACAGGCGGAATGTGGCTAGGCGGCTTCTTAGGTTTGGTTTTTGGGCTTACACTCGCCGGGTTATCAATTTTCAGGTACCGAAAGGATTATGAACCAAATAAAGGAACATGCTTTAGCTGTGCAAGATGTATGGATTATTGTCCCGTTGAAAAAGATAAATGATGGATAACGATAAAAAAAATAATTTACTCTGGATACGAATAGCTCAAATTGCAGGAGCATTTGCGTTTGTTATATCAGTGCTTTTAATAGTGAATTATGCACAATACAAAAGAATTGACCCTGTTGAAACAGAGCTCATAAACACCTTGGTTGAAAGATTAAACAAGACGACTGAAGACACTCAACTCAGAGATGAAATCAGAGCTCTGGATTTATTAGTAAGAAAAGGATATTTTACAAATCAATGGCAGGTTCGCACAGGTGGATATTTATTATTACTAAGTATTGCCATACTGGTTATTGCCATGCAGGTAATAAAATCTAATTCAGAGAAAGAAGTAAGTCTTGCGAAAAAAGAAAATGCTTTTTTAGATCAAAAAAATGCAAGGCTGTGGATATCAATTAGTGGAGCCATAATTGTAAGTGTGGCATTGGTTTTTGCTTTTCTTTCACATAATGAACTGTCAACAGAATTTGCAGTTGCTGCATTATCAGATAGTATTAATGACGATTCTGTAGTTGAGGAAACCATTAGTGATAACTTAATTATAGAAGAAATAACCCCCGTTAGCAACGAACATATTGCTAACAATGAAACGGAACTTTCAGAGAAATCCGAATCAACTGAGCAAACAAAAATTGAGGAAAAGCCAAAAGGCAATATCACTAATCAATCGGAAAATACTACAGATAAATCCGGGAATAACGCTAAACCAGCAATAGTTGATTCAAATGAAAAACCTAAGAAAAAATCAATATCACCTAAGAAAAAGGTCAATGAATTCCCATCCGATCAAGAAATAAAAAGTAATCACCCTACTTTCAGAGGTCCGGGGGGAAACGGTATTTCATATCACAAAAATATTCCTGTATTATGGGATGCAACTACGGGCGAAAACATAATCTGGAAAACAAAAATTCCACTTCACGGGTACAATTCACCAATCATTTGGGAGGATAAAATTTTTCTTTCCGGTGCGACATCATTAAAACGTGATGTTTATTGTATCGATAGAAATACAGGCAAAATACTATGGACTGTAGACGTTAAAAATATTCAGGGTTCCCCGACCAAATCACCAAAAGTAACGGATGATACGGGTCAGGCGGCTCCTACTCTGGCAACCGATGGCAAACGAGTTTATGCCATTTTCGCAAATGGGGATATCATTGCTATTGACATGAATGGCAATCAAGTTTGGGCCAGAAATCTCGGGAACACTGGTAATCATTACGGTCACTCTTCTTCATTAATGCTTTATCAGAATATTTTGATATTACAATACGACACTAAAACTTCACCCAAACTAATGGGGCTTTCAGTTTCCACAGGAGAAACGCTATGGTCTGCACCACGAAAAGTAAAAATTTCATGGGCATCACCTGTCGTGGTCAATACCGGTAGTCAAACTGAGATATTCATTGCTGCCGACCCGGATGTATCTTCATATGATCCGGTTACAGGAAAAGAAAACTGGAAAATTGATTGCATCTTTGGTGAGGTTGGGCCTTCAGTTGCTTATTGCGATGGTATTGTATATGCGGTAAATGAATATGCCAAACTAATAGCTATAAAAACTGGAGAAACCCCTGAAATTATTTGGGAAAGTGATGACTATTTATCTGATGTACCAAGTCCAGTGGCAACACCTAAGCTGTTATTTATGGCAACAAGCTACGGAGCAGTTATTTGTTATGATGCAAAAAACGGAGAGATTTTTTGGGAACAGGAATATGATAACGGATTTTATTCTTCACCGATGTTGGCCGAAGGCAAAATATATCTAATGGATATGACAGGAATAATGCATATTTTTAGTGCTGAAAATACGTTTGTATCCCTTGGTGACTCCCCTATTGGTGAAGACTGTATGACAACACCTGCTATGGCAGATGGAAAAATTTATATCAGGGGAAATGAACATTTATTCTGTATTGGTAAATGATGAAAACTAACAGACAGGAATTAGAAGCAGGAAAAATAAAAAATATAAAATGTAACAGTTGCAATAAATAATTTAACCAAATAATAAACTAAAACTCTGTCCCGTTAGGGACAAAATATTTATAGAAAAGATAAGGAACTACGATAAAGTCCCGTAGGGACGATATATTTAAGGAAACAAAAAACACATAACAAAGTCGGCCTGAGGCAGGCGAAATATTAATAAAATATGGCTAATACATATACACAAATATATCTTCAATTTGTATTTGCGGTTCAAAATAGAGTATCATTGATTCATAGTTCATGGGAAGATGAACTTTACAAATACATCACAGGTATAGTACAAAATAATAAACATAAATTAATTGCAATAAATGGAATGCCTAATCATATTCATGTTTTTATCGGCTATAAGCCTCATCAACTAATCCCGGATTTATTACAGGATATAAAAGGATCTTCTTCAGGTTGGATTAATCAAAAAGGTTTTGTCAATGGAAAATTCAATTGGCAGGAAAGCTATGGAGCATTTTCATACTCTCACTCTCATATTGACAGGGTTGTGAAATATATAATAAATCAGGAGAATCACCATAAGAAGAAGACGTTCCGTGAAGAATATATTGAATTGTTAGACAAATTCGATGTTGATTATGATAAGCGTTATATACTAAATGACATACAATAATATTTCGTCCCTAACGGGACTTGTACTCAATATGATTAATATTTCTATAAATATATCGTCCCTACGGGACTAAAAAACAAATTATTTAAGTCTTAATATACAAAATAATAAATGGAACCACGAGTTGGCTATTGTTATAAATTACGGCAAATACAGAAAAAACAGCAATCATATATGAACAAAAACTTATATATTCTCTTAAGTTTTGTCCCGTTAGGGACTTAATATTTATAGAAAAAAGCATAACCAATTAACAGAGTCCCGTAGGGACGAAATATAAATGAAACATAGTATTTTAGCATTAAAGAATCCACCCTCAAAGAAGGT
>JAUVIX010000138.1 GCA_030592565.1 Chlorobiota bacterium | reverse complement strand
CACGTTTAATCCATTTTATACCTCGCTGAGCAAAGAAGGATTCGGTAAAAACTTTTGTGGAAGTAACGTATCCACCTTTTTTGATATATGCACCAGCCATTCCAAAATCTCCGAGTTCCCATTCATTGGAAATCCAGGTTATATCGGCAAAATCATCTAACTTACGTCTCTTTATTTCATACGAAATATTAAGTATATACTCAAAGGCAGCTCCCTGACAGGTTGCCATAGGATGTCCGGTTCCAATAAGAAATTTTTGCACCTCTCCCTTTTCCATTTTTGCTATTGCCTCCTGAAACTTTTCCCAGGCTTCGCTTGCATGAGAATAAGAACATACTGATACGGTATTTTTTCCGGGGCAGAGTCCTTCAGTAGCTTCAAAATTCAGTTTAGGGCCTGTGGCATTCACCAGAAAATCATAATCCACTTTTTCTGCTTGTCCCCGTTTTTCTTCAGATGTATATTCTATGGTTACAAATCCCTTGGAAACCTCTATGTTTCCCTCGGGGTGAACAGATACTGCTTTAGCCTGCTTGTAATCAACTCCCCATTTTTTATACAGGGGTCCAAGTTTAAAGCGAATCTGATCAACTGTCATACGACCAACACCAACCCAAATATTTGAAGGAATCCATTGGTAATATTCGTTTGGTGTTACAACAACTACTTCATGTTTTTTATTTAGCCATTTACGAAGATAGGCGGCTGTGGTGTGACCGGAAATACCAGCTCCCAGAACTACAATTTTTGCCATAGAGATAGGGTTTTAATGATTAGTTTACAAAAATATGAATATTTTTCTAAATCGCTTAGATAGAACTAAAACAAGCTATTTGCAAAATTGTTCACATAATTATGTAAGAAAGTAAATTTATACATATTTGAGGTTTATACAAAAAGCTATGAAGATACTATCCAATTCTTACCAGCAATCTTCCTAGCTTTTCCAAACTGTTCTGTATCTACCGAAAGGTGAATATCGTTTTTATTTGCATATTCAACCAGGTTTCCGGTCGGGAGATTACCAAGAAGCTCATAACCAGTCATCGGACAACCTCCAAGCCCGTTGATAACTCCGTCAAATATTGTGCAACCATTATTATATGCAGCGTCAATTTTATCATACCAGTCACCACCCTTGATATGAAGATGAATCCCAAATTCCGTTTCAGGAAATTCCCTTGTCAGAGTTGAATATATTTCGGCTATCATCGCAGGAGTTGAAACTCCTGTAATGTCTGAGAGGCCAATTGTGTTTATCCCTTTTGAAATAAGCTTTTCAGTCCATTCATAAATCAGATCAGGTGAATCAGGGTCACCATAAGGATTCCCAAATGCCATAGAAAGATAGATAAACAGCTTTTTATTTGTCTTTACAGCAATATTCTGTAACTGATCAATAATCCTTTCAGATTTTTCAAAATCTGAATTTATATTTCGTTTTAAAAATGTTGGAGATGTCGAGAATGGAAATCCAATAATATCAACCTGTTCAAAGCCGGAAGCTATCTCCCCACCTTTTCTGTTTGCCGCCAAAATAAATATGTCTGACTTTGATTCTGAAATATCAATCCCCTCAATAACCTCTTTCATATCCCTGAACTGGGGAATAGCTTTGCCTGACACAAAACTACCTATATCGACAATATCAAACCCGACTTTTAATATTTCATTGAGCGATTCAATCTTCTTGTCAGTAGGGATAAAGTCAGGCAATCCCTGAATTGCATCGCGAGGTGTCTCAAGGATTTTCATAATGAAGCTTATTCATTCTTCATTAAATCTACGGTTTTTTCAAGACCGAAATCGCTATAGTAATACTTCTTATGGTCTTTGATTGTTCCATCTAGGTTGTATTTTATATATTCCTCCGAAAGCATTTTTCCGCTGGGATCAGGGTCAAAAATAATCTTTGACTGAATAGTACCATCATCAAAATAGCCAAGGTCTTCAATCATACGATTGTATTTGTTATACTTAAAAGTATGCCTGGCTTTCCTTTTCAGATTTCCATCAGTATCGTATGAAGAGAAAACCTGCTCTGTACGATTGTTGTTAATGTCGTAAGAGTAAATATTCACATTTTTATAGCTCAAAATCTTTCCGTCAGGCGAATAGGACTCTTTAACCTCTTTAGTCACATTTCCGCGGTCATCATGCTCATAATAATAACTCTCCTTTGCCCTTATTGACCCATCCTTTTTCCGGTAAGAATAAGCTTGTCTTTCAGTCAGGTTTCCTTTATCGTCATAAGTAAGCTTGGGCTTCTCTTTTTCAACTTTTTTATCAGCCGTTGTTTTTTGCTCTGTAGTGGTTTTAGTTGATTCTGATTTTTTCTTATCAGGATCATTACACTGAACAAATGTCAACAAAAAAGCAATAAAAAGAATATAACTTAACCAACTGTATCTCCCTGGTTTCAAATTTGATATCTTCATGATCTTTACATTTTAAAATATGTTACAAATTTCGGAATATTTTAGGCTTATGTAATAGAATGTTTTGTTAAAAATCCTTAACTTTCAAGAAGGCCTCTACCCATTTTTTTTATTTCGTTTTTTCTTCTCAGATCAGCGATCATTTTATCAAGTACCCCATTTATAAATACTTTACTCTTTGGGGTACTGAACATTTTTGAGAGTTCAATATATTCGTTTAATGTTACTTTAACAGGTATCGAAGGGAACTCAAGCAGTTCGGCAAGGGCCATTTTAAGCAGAAGTATATCCATTACAGCTAACCTATCACTTTCCCAATTCTTAACTTTTCCCTCGATCAGCAAAAAATACTCATCACTTCTGAGAATTACTTTCCTAAAAAGATTAACTAAAAAATCCTTATCTTCTTCATTATTATTTTTGAAAAGGGTTGGCAAAGGAGTTAACTCCCCCTGTTTCTCTTCAAATCCCTTTATAGTTTTAATAACAAGATAATTAGATGTATAGAAATCATCAGCCCAATAAATATTCCTTTCTTCATAATAAAAATGCAAGCTATCAGATTCAGAAATAATCTTTTTAACAATTTTTATAATGACATCTTTATCATTTTCATACGAACTGTCCGGGCTGTTCATATACTCCTTATAAAACTTGCTGTTTCTAATTCCAACAAAAAGTTTTCTAATCATCTCCTCCTCATCAACCCATGAAATTTTATACTTCTCAACATAAGAATTATAACTTTTATTTTCGGTAAGCTGTTTGATAAATCTGTTATCAACAAAACGTGTATTCGGATTCATATCCTCTTCAGTAGGATAGAATTTCCGTCTGTTCTCCTCAATTCTCTTATTTGCATATTCTACAATTTCAACTAATAAAGATAACTGATAAATGTAAATTTCATAAAGTTTATCGAGGCTTCGTAACAACTCCTTTTCTCCATAATCCAAACGATCGTTGTGCGATTGATTAAATGCATATAACGACTGTAATGCTTTTATTCTGAGGTGCCTTCTGCTTAGCATATATTTCAAAGAATTTTTTGCAAAGATATAGCTTTTTTTAAATGAAAAAAGGGAACTTTTAAAGATGCAATACTTTTTTACTTTTGCAACCGTTTAGCAGGAGTTTTTATCGAATCATATATGGAGAAATTCTTTGTTTTTATATTGATTACTTTGTTTTCCTACACAGTGCTCGGAAACTTTAAGAATACAGAGGCCTGGTATATAACCCATAACTCAGATACTGTAAAGGGGTCAATGATAATACCATTAGATGAAAATGAAGAAATTAATTTTGCAAAGTTGCAATGGCGAATTTCTTTTATCGACACTTCAGGGAACTATTACAGAATTCATCCTGGCGAAATAAAAAGTTTTACGGTTGTTAATGGTTTTGAAAAAATAAAATATAATTCAATTAAGACTGGGGCTGAAAGCTATGTCTTTGCCCGGCTTGCAATTGATGGTTATCTGGAGCTTTACATTTTTTATAAGGAGGCGCTGGAAGGAGGATGGGTTGAGGGCTCATATATTAAAAACTATTTTCTGGGATATCCGACTTCGGCAAAGCTGGATTATTTTATCCTGATAAAAGGAAATGGTGATAAGACAGAAGCGCAGTGGGATTCATTTTACAAAAAAATGCCGCCATTTTTTTCAGATTACCCCCAATTGTCAAAAAAAATCGAAGCAAGAGATTATAAATTTGCCGACATTTACCGAATTGTCAGGTATTATAATAAATGGCACGGGGAAATGGAGGGCAGGAAGGAGTGAGGAGTGGTATGTTTGGATGTTCCAAGTTTAAGTTTGATGTTTAGGATTGCTGACTGGAGACTACCGACTGGAGACTGGAGCCTTTTCTCACAAGCGTAGACGCTTGCGCATTGTTGTCAATATATTATAAAGATATGATGTTATGAAAATTATTAGTCGAACAGAGAGTGACCTTGGTAATGCGGCGGAAAAGTTAATAAATGCTTACCCTGATAGAAAAATATTTGCATTTTATGGTGAGATGGGAGTAGGTAAAACAACTTTCATTAAAGCAATCTGCAAACATCTTGGAGTTGAGGATATTGTTTCAAGTCCGACATTTGCAATTATTAATGAATATTTAACATCAGACAATGAGCAAATTTTCCATTTCGATTTTTACAGATTAAAAAATGCAGGTGAACTTTTCGATATTGGCTATGAAGATTATTTCTACAGCAATTCCTATTGTCTGATAGAGTGGCCCGAAAAAATTGAGGAGTTTTTACCAGAAGAAACAATCAGAGTCGATATCAATGTTGACAGAGAAGATAATACCCGTTTAATAACTTTTTAAGGATTACCAATCATATAATAGAAAAAATGTTGTACCTTTAATGCAAAATTAATTAGTGATATTCAATGGAAAGTGAACAAAACGGATTCGTAAAATTCTCAAATTCAGAGAATTCACTTCCACAAGCTGAAACACTGGAAGTTAACAGACAAAAAAGTAGTTTTACCATTGGTGTTCCAAAAGAGACTTCTTACCAGGAAAACAGGGTTCCACTGGCTCCTCAGGCTGTTGGACTACTGATTGCTAACGGACACAGAGTTTTGCTTGAGTCTGATGCTGGGAAAGCAGCACATTTTACTGATACCGACTACAGCGAGGTAGGTGCAGAAATTATTTACAACAGCAGGGAGATATTCAAATCCGACCTGATTGTAAAAGTAGCTCCTCCCTCAATAGAAGAAATTGAGATGATGAAATCAAGACAGACAATCATCTCGTCACTGCACCTTACCGGACAGAAAAGAGAGTATTTCGAAAAACTTATGGCAAAGAAAATAACAACCTTTGCTTATGAATATATTAAAGATAAAACAGGAATCTTCCCCATTCTGAAAGGAATAAGTGAGATCGTCGGAACTGCTTCTGTTTTTATTGCAGCAAAGTGTCTGGAAAATCCCGAGTATGGAAAAGGAACTTTATTTGGTGGATTTCCGGGTATCTCCCCTACCGAGGTTGTTATTCTCGGCTCCGGAACAGTAGCTGAATATGCTGCCCGGGCAGCTATTGGCCTTGGTGCCATTGTAAAAGTATTTGATAATTCGATATACAAATTACGTCGCTTACAAGATGCTGTTAACGCCAGATTATTCACTTCCATTCTTCAACCTAAAGTGCTGATAAAAGCACTAAAAACAGCAGATGTCGTGATAGCAGCTATGCATGCAAAGGAAGGGATGTCGCCAATTCTTATTACCGAGGATATGGTAAGACAAATGAATAAAGGCTCTATAATAATTGACGTCAGTATTGATCAGGGAGGTTGCGTCGAAACGTCAAAAATCACAAATCACAAAGAGCCTGTTTTTATAAGAGAAGGAGTTACTCATTACTGCGTTCCTAATATTGCATCAAAGGTGCCTCATACTGCCTCCTATGCACTTAGCAACTTTTTGACTCCTATTCTTCTGAAAGCAGGTGACGAAGGTGGATTTGAAACTTTACTCCAACTGGATCCCGGAGCCAGAAACGGAGTTTACCTGTTAAACGGAACTCTTACCAAACCTTACATTGGAGAATATTTCACACTGCCATATCAAAATATTGACCTGCTTATGGCAGCGCTTAGATAATAGGAAATAATTCTTTCGTAATTTATGTCATCCTTTTTGAAGTAGCAAGATGACGCTACTTTCTGCTTCTGATTATTCCATCATTGTCGCCCCGAGTGAAGTCGAGGGGCACTATTCAATCTCCCACTCCTCCTTCAAATCCCAGTTAGCTCTTACATTCAACTCACCGGAATAGAATCGCACTTTCTCGGGTTGAATACCGTAAATGTAATTACCGGCATCCCATTTCCCGTTTCTGTTTTCATCACAAATCACCTTAAGGATATAACTACCTGGATCTAAATATTCGTATTTCAGTTCCGCATATTCCGAAATTACATCCTCTCGGATTATCTTATCATCAACAATCAACTGGATTATATAATTTTCGCCTGGCTTTTGCACCATAATGGTTATAAACAAAAAACCATAATCCTCAATTGATTTCGTTGATATACCAAACTTTAGACTGTCGTTTGTATGACCCTGGATACCAACAACAGCACTATCGGGAATTATAAGTGTATATTGCGAGGACTCCTTCCATTTATAATTCAGTTGAGCTTTACGCTTCAGTGAATCAACAAATATGATTTCAGGATTGAGCGAATCGCCACCTCCGTACAATACTGCATTTGAAAAGTCATATTCTTTAACCGGATAATCAAATGTAAGGGCCAAAGTTTTATTCAGCTTAATTATTCCTCCACCGGCATTTATTTTAGCTGTTAACTTAATACTCTTTTGTTTCTCTTCCTCCTTTTTTTCCTTTCTTGTCCTTGAGATTTTCATTAATGCCATCTCCAGGGTATCCAGGACAACTCCATTGTCATATACTTCAGCAACAAGTGAATCGGGATAAATACCAGTTAACCAGTATGTGAGCGTATCACCAGTAAGCCAATTTTCTTCAAGTGCCCATACATCCTCCGGAGTGAAGTTTAACGGGACAATCTTCGCATTATGTGTGGGTCGTTTAAAAATAAAATCTACCCGCCCGGGCTTAACAAGGTCAGCTCTAATAAATTTCTGAACCGAATCAATCTGTGTAAACATACTAAGGTCAAAATGCGGAAACTCTCGCAATCCTGAGGCTGTAGTATCCTTCTGTATGATCTTCTTTAGCAGAGTATCCTTTTCAGTCGTAATTACATATTGAACTGTATCATTATCAATAACGATACTATTCTGCACAGTATCAATCATAATTGTATCTCTAATTACTGTATCCGGAATCTTATCTGGTGGAATGTAGTATGGATAAACAATGCTGTCAATAAAAGCTATTCGCTCCGATGGCTGGTCAAAAATCAGATTACCATTTTCATCTGCAAGAGCAAATATCTTGTATCCCAAATCCCTGAGATTATTCAAAACAAAATTTCCCTGTTTGTCAGTCCTGGTCATATAATATGGCCTCACATAAAAGGGTGCAGAGTCGAAGGGAATTGTGTCATACATATCATAATAGAGCATCACATTAGCACTTTCAACAGGCTTAAGTGTAAAAGCATCATAAACATAACCGTTAAGAGACATAGAGTCAATTACAGCTCCTGTGGAAAAAATATACTGAAAATTGCTTGCCGGATTACTCTCATTCACATCCACAATGGCATCGCCAAAATAGATATTGTAAGTAGTGTTACTGAGAAACTCTTCATCAAAAGTTATAATAACCGACTTTCCCTTTATCTTTAGCTCTGGTACAGTTGTCATAGGTGGTGAAATAATAAGATTCTTCTGTACATCTTCCAGTACCACATATTCATCGAAATATATTCGGATTGATTTACTATGAAAATATGTTGTAAAAAGTGGTGGTTCCGACTCAATAAACACTGGTGGTGTAGTATCTTTCGGTCCGCCGCTGGGTGTAACAGGGTTTGCACAGCGGGTCAGCATTACGACTGCAACAACGATTGACAGAAATGAGTTTATTTTAAGTAGCCTGTTCAAACCTTCAATTTTTTTACAAAGATGTAAAATTTACACGAATAAACCGGAGTTTAAAGTTTCAAACGAATATCCCTGGTCTTTAAAATGTTTAAGATAATGAGGCAGAGCATATAAAACCTTCTCCTTTGCCTTTTGCGAATCGTGGAATACAATTATAGTTCCCTGACCTGAGTTTTTTATTGACCTGCTAAGACACTTTTCTTTAGTTACTCTCCTGTCAAAGTCGCCTGGGATTATACTCCACATAATTATCTTATAATCTTTGGAAAGTATCTTTGCCTGCTTCGATCTTATCCTACCATATGGCGGACGAAAAAGCTCTGACTGAAAAACTCTTGCACACCTATTAACATCTTCAATATAATCCCCTATGTAAGTTTTATACCCGTTTCTATGGCTGTAGGAATGATTTCCAGGTACATGTCCGGATTTCACAATTCTCTCCATAATTCCGGGATGTTTTTCAGCATTATTACCAAGACAAAAAAATGTTGCCTTAGCATCGTATTCATCAAGGATATCAAGTACTTTCGGAGTAACTTCTTCATCCGGTCCATCATCAAAAGTAAGATAAATAACCTTTTTGCTAGTGTTAACCTTCCAGATAAGATTGTTATAAAACAGGGATAATATGACGGGTGTTTTTACGAAATACATTTGATGCAAAGATAGGGGAATTTTTATTGCATTATCAAAATCCAAGTATTGAGGGGGTACGATAAATCTCCCTATTTCAAACAGTAACTGAAGTTATTGCTACATTTATAAATGCAACGCATTTATTTGTGCGCGGGCTCGAAAAAACGGCGGGTGTGGGGAGGCTTGTGGGCTGATAGCTTCGTTATTTATTTCCCGTACGTACGCATTGGCGTCAACTTAACAAGTGAAGATTTTGAAGATATGTCTCTATAAAATAGCAGATACACAATGTAATGT
>JAUVIX010000309.1 GCA_030592565.1 Chlorobiota bacterium | reverse complement strand
TGTATTCACCGTTGTTTGTTCCCACGTGTCTCCCCCATCTGTTGATTTAAGAATAGTGGTATTCCTGCAAGCGATGAAAGCGGTATTTTCATTGGTGAAAACAATACTGCTTGCCCCACTATAGTTTCCCAGTTCGTCAATCTCCCATGTTTGGCCACCATCAACTGATTTTGCGATAAAAGCTCCAATTCCTACGGCCTCGCCGGTTACAAAAACCTCGTTTACAGTTTTATACCAAATATCCGATATCCCGGGCAAATTATTGTTCCAGGGAATTTCCTGCCAGTTTTCTCCTCCGTCTGTTGTTCGCAAAATGGGTCCTTCGCCTGCAATCAGCCCGTTGCTCTCATCCCAAAACTTCACTACAGCCGGATAAAGATCAATGTTTTGATATACGATATTATTCCAGGTTTGTCCGCCATCGTTTGTCAAATAAATGTTTATCCCGATCAGGTTATAACAAAACAAACCCTTACTTTCATTTACAAACCAAAAGGCTCCTTTATCTGTCAGCAGAGTCCCGATATTGTTCCAGTTTTCACCTCCATTATCCGTTCTGTTTAATCCCGAAGAAGCCACACCACCTCCATAATTAATAGAAAGAGCAAATCCTCTATTATTGTTAAGAAACTGCATTTGGTAGATATCGCCATAAAAGAATCTGCTATCAACCCTTTCCCAGGTTACTCCGTAATCATCAGACTTGAAAATTTTTCCCAATAATCCGACGATATATACATTATTGTCATTATAGCAGGCATAATAGTACCACATCCCTTCAATTCCCGGAACGGTTTGTTCTGTCCAAGTTTCACCCCCATCGCTTGTAGTAACAACAATATCAGAATAAAAACTACTTGAAACCATTATACCTTGCATCTCATTTGAGAAATCGAAATGGCCATAATAAAATTCAGGGTTTGAATAAACAGTATCCCAGGTAATCCCTGTATCTGCTGTCCTTAACAAATATCCTGTTGATGAAGATTGATTGTTGGTAAAGGCGAAACCCGTAGTTTCATTTAAAAAATAAAGACTATTTATATAGCTGTCAGGCAGGCCCTGGGGTTTATCTATCAATTCCCAGGTGACACCTCCATTCGTTGTTTTAAGGATTTTATCAACAGGTGAACCTGTCATGATACCCGTTAGCTCATCAAAAAACTCAATTTGGTATGGATTAAAGTCTGCAATGGAATCAATATACTCCCATGTCTCGCCTGCGTCGGTTGTTTTCAGCATACTTTTACCTACACCCACAGCAAAACCGGTTGACTGGTTTGCAAATGCGATATCATCGTATGGATACCAGGAGTTACCATTTGAAAAAACCTCATACCAGGTATCTCCACTGTCCACGGTTTTTAAAACACCTTTGTTACCACTAATAAAACCTGTTGAGGAATCAATGAAGCAGATATACGTAAAGTAGGCATTATTATCCAGTCCGCCGGGGTTATATTTTATGTCCCAGTAGTTCCCGTAATAATCCGAAATCAAAACCGTTGACCTTTTCCCGACTGCAATAATTCTATTTGAGCCTGGGACTTTTGCTATGTAATTCAATGAATTTTCCTGTGGAAAAGGAGTAATTCTCGTAAAATTTAGTTGTGAAAACAGAGATAACGAGATCAATGTAAAAAGCAGAAAATAAATGACCTTCGGTTTCATAACTTAAATTTTTAATGATTGGGAAAGGCAAAAGTACGAAGTTTTCCCGGGTATTGCAATATTTTTGGGAATTCATGAATTGGCAAAATGGTTTAACCCGGCTCTTCCGGATTTTAGCCACGACATTATGCGTAAGGCTAATCCGGAACTTATCATACACTCAAAAGATTAATCACTCCTTCGTCCCATCGTCCTTTCATACTCCCTCGCACTTGCAATCCTTTACACAAAAGGTTATCCCACGATCCTCTCAGTCTCCATTGCAATTGCCATCTCCTCATCGGTTGGAACAACCATTACTTTGATTTGAGAATCATCTGTGTTAATAAGAGCTTCTTTGCTTCGAAGACCCTTGTTTTTTGATTCATCGAATTTCAGCCCCATATATTCAAAGTCTTTGCAGATTGCTGTGCGACTGGTATCGGCGTTTTCTCCGATTCCTCCGGTGAAAATAATCAAATCCACTCCTCCCATTGAGGCTGCGTAAGCACCGATATATTTACGGATTCGATAATGGAACATATCCAAAGCCAGTTGAGCACGCTCTTTTCCTTTTCCAGCTGCATCTTCCAATTCTCGCATATCTGGTGAAATACCCGAAATGCCAAGAACACCACTCTCTTTGTTTATTAGATTGTTCATTCCGTTAAGGTCAAGTTTTTCCTTATCCTGGATGAACAATATTGCTCCTGCATCGATGTCGCCTGTGCGTGTTCCCATTATCAGTCCTTCGTTTGGAGTAAGCCCCATTGAGGTGTCAATTGATTTTCCATTTTTGATGGCCGCTATCGACGACCCGTTGCCCAGGTGACAGGTGATGATTTTTATCTTGTCATAATCCAATCCAAGAACTTTACAGGCTCGATGAGACACATACTTGTGACTTGTGCCGTGAAAGCCATAGCGGCGGATTTTATACTTTTCATATAGCCTGTACGGAATAGCATACAAGTAGGAATGCTTGGGCATTGTTTGATGAAAAGCGGTATCGAACACCCCAACCTGAGGCACATCAGGCAGAAGTTTATTAATTGCATAAATACCTTCAAGATTTGGCGGGTTATGCAACGGGGCAAGATCAATATTTTTTATAAGTGCTTCTATCACTTTGTCATCTATTAAAACACTGCTACTGAAGTCCTCGCCACCATGGACCACCCGATGCCCGACAGCCTCAATCTCATCTACATCTTTCAAACTTCCTATCTCATCATTTATAAGAATTTCAAAAACCGTTTTAATTCCTTCGGTATGACCAGCAATCTCTTTTTCAAATTTAATTTCAGTATCGTTTGCCTTGTGTATGACAGCCGAGCCTTCAAGTCCTATTTTCTCTACAATGCCTTTTGCCACAACTTCTTTTTCGGGCATCAGGATTAGCTGATATTTTATCGACGAACTTCCGCTGTTTAGTATGAATATTTTCATTTTTCTTGTTTTTTTATCATATTGATTATTTTGCAATATAGTTAAAATTCCGTTTTTAAAACTGTTTCTACTATTTCCTTTAATTGGGGAAGGTTATTCTTTGTTGTTTCCCAAATTACCCACATTTCAATTGCGTGATATTCATGTAATATAAAATTCCTGAATGATCTGACATAGTGCCAGGGATAAGGATATTTGCTTAAAAGTTCACTATCAATATGAACCACTGCTTCTCCTACTTATCGCATACTGAAATAATGTGGCGTTTTGGATAATAGTACTGTTTATAAAACCTTCTTCGGATTCTCCTTCTATAAAGCTGTTTATTTTTGAAATAGCTTCAAGAATATGCTGTAGCCGCTCTTCATTTGTGATTGAACTATCTCTCATAAATCAACTTTAAGTCAGGTTTAATCCTATTCATTATTTGAGGTTTTATGCCATCCTTCATAACTACATCAATCTTATATGGAATACTTTTTCTCAACTGAAATTGTATCTCTGCCAAATCAAAAAGGGAAAAGCCCGAACCTTTTTCTACCTGAACCATTATATCGATATCGCTTTTGTAATCATCTTCTTCCCGGGCAAAAGAGCCAAACAACCATACTTTTGATATCATTCTGTTTTTAATAAAATATTCTTTTACTTTCTTAATTATTTCCGAATGGCTTATTTTTGATTTCACTTTATATTCAATCTTTTCTTCTGCTGCCTTCAATGCTTCTTTAGCATAATCTTCATCACCGATTTCATATAAAATCCTGTCGCTTAAAAAAGTTACAAGCATCACTTTCTCATCATAATTAAAAAACTCAGCCAATTTCATAACTTGGTCTTTTGTAAGCTTTCTTTGCCCTCGTTCAATCTTGCTTAGGATTGCCTGATCTATATCCAAGTAGGCAGCAACCTTTCGCAAAGGATATCCTTCATTTTCTCTAAGTTCCCGTAATAATTTTCCTATAGTTTGCATTTTGAAAATTTCTTTTTGACAAAAATAGTCAAAAATAATATTCAAACCATTTTTTTGTTTTATTTTTCAACTTTATATCTATATTTTGAAAATTAAACTTAATTTTATCTCCAAATTATTCATGATGCGTTTCTTTGCCGATTTACATATACATTCTCATTTTTCTATAGCAACAAGTAAAGAGTTGCGGCCTGAGTTTCTGGATTATTGGGCAAGGCTGAAGGGAATTAAGGTTGTCGGAACCGGAGATTTTACTCATCCAGGGTGGACTGCCGAGCTGAAAGAGAAGTTGGAGCCTGCTGGTGAAGGTTTGTTTAGGGT
>JAUVIX010000251.1 GCA_030592565.1 Chlorobiota bacterium | reverse complement strand
CTGCTCCCTGTTTTTTTATCAAAATATTGTACGCCCTCCAATCCGCAAGATTCCATGAGAACCAGTTCCTTTCCGGCCATTCTCTCAGGAAGCGGTCTTTGCGCCATTGAATATGCTCATAATAATCATCCGGTTTCATGTAATAATTCCGGCTGAATGAAGATGAGAATTGATCTTGCTGCTCCGCGGAAATTTCTTTCAAGTTTTCTTTAGGAACATCAAGATACGGTAAAGCCTTATCGCTTAACCCCGATAAAAAATCAAGATGGACAAAGGATCTTTTATAATGACTAAAATTATATTTTGCAATAATGATATCCCAGTTAAACAGAGTCATCGAGACAAGAATAATATATAATGCCAGGGAATTTGACCTGAAGAGATACCAGGAAGATTTTTTAAATTCTATTTTACGATAGACATAGTAAATGCTGAATAGTGTTGCAATCAAAAAGAAAAATACTCCGATCCTTTTATAGGCCAATGCATAATAATTAATATACCAAAAATTACGTATGGCAACAGAAACAACAAGAACAGCGTTTTGAAGAAGCCAGAATTTCGATAAACGGATAAGCCACTTGTTGTTCTTCAGGAAGTTAAGATTGCCTCTGAAAAAATAGAGCGTTAACACAATGGAGAGCAATACCGAAAAAATCAGAAGATATGTCCCTTCGTGAACAAACTGTTTCAGATATTGCCCATTCCATTCAAAATTAAACCAGACCCAATAAATGTCAATGATGTTAACTATCAACAGCAGCAAGTTTAATATTACAAAAAGGAAAATGCCCGTTTTGTATTCATTCAACAATCCCATCATTTTAAAAGGCAGGAAATGAGTTTTTCTTTTCCTCACCAGAAAATCGCTCCCTTGTAAATCCAGCTTTGCAACCCTCACATTCGCCTTACCAAGAAAAAAGAAATTACTCAAAAATAATCCCAGAAAAAAGGTCAACAGCAATGGGATATTGATGTTTTCAAACAAAGAAGTTATCCATTGGCTTATAATCTCTGCAACAGAATCGGTATATCGTTCAAAAATGGGGTTAGATAACTTGTATATTAACAAAAAGATGAAAAATACTATTATGGGGATACCTAAAATTTTCAAATACCTGACAACAGTTGTCGCCTTTGTATTACCGTCGGACAATAATCTGATGAAACTACCCTGCGATTTAAAGAGACTGTATGCAGCAAGCAACGGCGCATAAGAAAGGTTTCGCAACTGCGGATAAACAATAATTCCAAAAAGTATAAATATGGATATCAAATTAACTGTTATGGACAATGTTGAATTATGGACAACCACCAAAAAAGCAGTAAGGATTGTCCCCAAAAAAGTAACCAGTTCAAGCCTTCCCTTAAACTCTGCCTTTCTGGATATTACCATTGCCGACAGAATAAATGCCTCAAAGATTAGAAGGTTTAAACCCAAATACTGATGATAAAAAAGTGCTGTAAAAAGGACACCGGAAAATACAATAAGCAATACTATTTTAAGTCTTAGCATACCAATAAATTTAGTTTGTAAATGAAAATCTATTAAAAACTGGTAAATTTTAGAGCATAAAAATTGTATTACAAAAATATGATGTTGTTTTTAAATATGATGAGGGATTTAAAATTTTAGTTGCGTTAGCTAAACAAATTTTTCACAAAACCCGAATTCCTTTACTGCCATATCACAAACTTTTTATATTTTTACACTCAATTTCTCAGGATACTGATAAAACGGACACTAAGTAATTATCACTAATTCACAAGATATGTCAGGACATAGTAAATGGTCAACAATAAAACGCAAAAAAGGAGCTGCTGATGCCAAGCGCTCCAAGATATTCTCAAAAATAGTTAAAGATATAACTGTTGCTGTCAAAGAGGGGGGAGCTGATATTGACAACAATCCACGTCTGAGGCTTGCTATTTCTAACGCTAAAGGCGCCAGTATGCCTAAAGATAATATTGAAAGGGCCATTAGTAAAGGTAAAGACAAAGATGCAGCAAGTTTTACAGAGCTTACTTATGAAGGGTATCTTTCGCACGGAATTGCAGTATATATCGAATGTACAACTGATAATCAGCAACGCACGGTTAGTAATGTCAGAGCTGTTTTCAATAAATACTCCGGAAACCTTGGGACAAACGGCTCACTAAGTTTTATGTTCGAGCGAAAAGGTGTTTTTTTGGTTCCAAAGGGTGAACTCGATCAGGATGATTTTGAACTGGAGATGATTGACGGAGGTGCTGAAGATATAGAAATGGAAGATGATTTTTTCTCAGTTACTACCGCTATGGAGGATTTCGGGAATATGCAGAAAAAGCTGGAAGAGATGGGTATTGAACCTGAAAATTCAGAGCTTCAGAGGATACCTCATGATACGGTAAAACTTGAAAAAGGGAATGCTTTAAAAATATTAAGAGTTGTTGACCTTTTTGAGGATGACGATGATGTCCAAAAAGTATTCCATAACCTTGAAATTACTGATGAGGTGATGGAGGAGATGTAGCGTTTTTGTTTATCTTTTCAAAGTTTTAATGTTCAAGGTTTTTGTATTTATAGTGAATAGATGCATTTCGGTACAACTAATAATCATAGTTTGGACGGTCTTTCAATAAAGATAAAAGCTAAAGCAAAGGAGTTAGGGTTTTACGACTGTGGGATTTCCCGGGCTGATTTGTTAAATGAAGATGCAGACAGGCTGAAAAAGTGGCTGAATAGTGAAGAGCAGGCCGGAATGCAATATATGGAAAACCATTTCGATAAAAGAACTAACCCGCGTAAGCTTTTTGAGAATGCAAAATCGGTTATTTCCGTTTTATACAATTATTTCCCAAAGACCAAGATTCCCGAAAAAAATAATTACAAATTATCAAAATATGCCTATGGTAAAGATTATCACTTTATCATAAAAAAGAGACTTAATCAGCTAATCGAATATATTGAATCAGAAGCAGGGAGCATTAATGCAAGAGCTTATACCGACTCTGCTCCCGTGCTCGATCGTGCCTGGGCTGTAAGGTCAGGGCTTGGCTGGATTGGAAAAAATACAAATTTGATAACCAAAGGGCAGGGTTCTTTCTTTTTCATTGGAGAGATAATCACCGACCTGAAACTGGATTACAATGTGCAAAGAATTGAGAATTTCTGCGGAACCTGCACAAAGTGTATCGATGCATGTCCGACAGAAGCACTGCAACCTTATGAGGTTGATGCACGAAAATGCATCTCTTATCTTACTATTGAAAATAAGGCTGATGCTATTCCTGAAAAATTTAAAGGACAGTTTGATGACTGGATTTTCGGTTGTGATATCTGTCAGGATGTTTGTCCGTGGAATCGTTTTTCAAAACCTCATGACGAACCGGATTTTGACCAGCCAGATATCTTAACGGAACTCCGCAAACCTGACTGGCAAAATCTTACAGAGGAACAATTCAGGAAAATATTTAAAGACTCTCCTGTTAAAAGGACTAAGTATAAGGGATTTATTAGGAATATTGAATTCGTTCAGCAAGTCTCCAAATGAATGGACGAGATACAAGTTGCTTTTTGGCTGGGATAACACACCCCCTCTCGGCCATCACACCCCTTAATCCCCTGCTTTGCTACGCTGAAGCTATGCGAAAGCGAAGAAGGGGAAACCCTAGCGCGCAGAGGGGAGTGGTAAACTTCTCTAAAGTTTAAATTACGGCCAACATCTGAGGCGAAGCACAACACTCCCCTCTGTGGAATAGCCGGTGGGTAAGCCGAGAGGGGGTGCGGTAGCTTTAGCGCAGGTGGGGGTGTGTACTTTCAAACTCGCTTATATATACCTCAATCCCTCTCAAAACATTTTCAATATCATTAAAAACCATATTATCTTGGATTCTTAACACAGTTATTCCCAATTCGTATAGTCTCTTTTCTTTTTTTTCATCCTTTACCTGAACTTCCTCCAATAGGTGGGTATATCCATCAATTTCTATTGCAAGCATCAATTCGTGGCAAAAAAAATCAACAATATAATTATCAAGAGGTTTTTGCCGGTGGAAATCATATCCCATCATTTGTTTGCCTTTTAAATATTTCCAAAGAATGATTTCAGATTTAGTGCTATTATTTCTTAACCGGCGCGCGTATTCTTTTAATTTCGGATTGTATGGAATTATTTTGCGACGGGGTTTCATTATTTGATTTTTGGATAAAATTACACAATTTTTACACACCCCCGCCACTACACTATCCTGCGCACCCCCTCTCGGCCTACGCTAAACCCCAACGCGCAGAGGGGAGTAAGGCACATCCTTTTCGGCTACAGTTGCAAAATTTGTCAGGCCACACCCCATCTCGGCCTACGCTAAACCCCAGCGCGCAGAGTGGAGTGGTAAACTTCTGCGAAGTTTAAATTACGGCTAACATCTGAGGCGAAGCACAACACTCCCCTCTGTGGAATAGCTGGTGGGATAGCTTTGTGGGTAAGCGGGGGTGTGTTGAATCTCCTCCCTTGAATCACCAAATAAGTTGGTAACAACACCAACATGAAGCAAGGCGGGTGTATTGACCACCCAAAAAGGTTGAAGGCGAGGAATACTAACCCAAAAGTCATAAGGAGACAGAACAAATCCGAAAAGAGCCTATGAGTTGTTGGGAGACTATAGGCACCCCCTACTCCATCAAAATAAACCTGTTTTCGTAAGCCGGCTCATAGGAATTAATGCTGCGTTTATAGTGCATATAATATTTTCGTTTGCGGTCGGAAGGGAAATTACGTGAAATATAACTATTCATAATATAGTCAAAAACATAACCGGCATACTGCTCTCCCAGCTCTTCACATTTACGATAAATATCTTCAATTTCTATTTCGCGCAAGAAGTATTTGTAAGATACCTGTCCTGTAAACAAATTCTCGGAGAAATATCCGTATGCATTATCCGAGACATTATCTTCAGCAAAAAAGACCCTGCGGGAACCTTTATTGTTGTTAAGTCTTGATATTTCAAACCAGATATTTATGCTAACCGCATTCAACGGTAGTGTTTTTGTATAGACAAAATCGTCATATTCCTGCGAATCTTTAAAATCCTTAATATACTCATCCACCTCTATCTGTGCAATATTCAAAAGAAAAGCAGGAGATTTTATAAACAAAAAGCTATCAATATAATCCTCATTAAAGGTTTTTACATTCAGCCTTCCCAGCTCTTCAAAAAAGCTGTTATAATAAGCCTCAAGAAAAATGGAATCGGAAATATCCTTCAAAAAAAGGCTATTTGCCATTAAGGTTGAATCTATTTGCCACTCATCCATGCCAACGGTATCGTCGCCAAGCTCATCAAGCTTCATATTAACTTTAAAAATATCATTGGTAGGCATCACAAGTATTGAAATATCAGGATTTGACTCAACAAACTGCTTTGCCAGTTTCCTGTCGTATGAGCATGAGATGAGCATCTGCATCATAATGAGCAATATCAATGCATACTTATATTTATCCCACTTATTCACAAATAATATAGCTTGATAAAAAAATATTACTCAACTACTAATTTTTCGGTAAACCGGCTAAAACCGTTATCTACTTTGATAAAATAAAGGCCTTTTGGTAAATACTCAATATTAAAACTATGGCTTTTAACATTACTAAGTTGCTTTTCAAAAACCATTTGTCCGGTCATATTAAATAATTGAATATTTACAGAAATATCATTAATAAACTCCAACGCGACATAACTTGTTGCAGGATTTGGATATATTACAAAACCTTTAAAAACAATTTCATTATCACCTAAACTGATTTGATAATCTGTCAATTCACCGAAACAATTCAAAGTAGTATCATTGAGACAAATTAAATCGTAACTTATTGCCTTGTTTGCAGCAACATTAATTATAATAAAATTATCTCCATCACCTTCTCCCATTCCTGTTCCGACAAAGGAAATATTGTCGTAAATATCATACATAAAATTATTACTCCAGCTTACTGCTCCCATAACACCGG
>JAUVIX010000118.1 GCA_030592565.1 Chlorobiota bacterium | reverse complement strand
TTTTGCTTTCTGAGATTCTGTCGCAGAAAAAACAGAAAGAGATGGAGAGTGAAATAGAAGGGTTAATAATTGAAGATGACAACCTGGGACGCACATCCATCCCGATAAAAATGACCGGAAAATCCTCAAATCCAAAAATTTCATACGACACAAAAGCGGCACGAAATAAAATTTCCACCAATATGAAAAAGGAAAAAGAGATTACCAAGGAGGTATTCAGAAAAGAATTTGGCAGAACAGGCAATCAGGAAGATGACAAGAATCCCATTATTGAAACGAAGGAGGATGGAAAAGAGCAGTTTATAATAGAATGGGAAGAGACAAAACCCGACTCAGCAATAATGCAGCCTAAAAAGCCATCGCAAAAACCCACACAAAAAAATCAGACAAAAAAATCAAAAGATGACAAAGCCGATTTTATAATTGAATGGGATGAAGATACTATCAAATCGGAACCACACAATTTCTAACCACAAAATTGATCTTCACAGTGTTCTTCACTGTTTGCAATCACAGTGTTCTTCACTGTTTGCAACTGTGAAGAAATATTTACACTTTATCTCATATAACACCCATATCCCTAAAAAAGCTATTTTTGTACACTTATTGATTTAAGGATTCAGGAAATAAGTACTTTTATTTATCGTTATTGCAAAAGGATTAATTTGAAGGCATTGAATATATATTCAAGAAAAAAGCGTTGGAAATGGGGGTTGTTCACCCTGGCAGTGCTAATTGTTGCAGTTTCGCTATGGTACACAAATATTCTTGTAAAGCATATTGCAAAAGATCAGCGGACCAACGTCAGGATATGGGCTGAAGCTATTCAGCGCAAGGCTGATCTGGTAAATTATACTGACAAATTTTTCAAGCAACTTGAGGACGAAGAGAGGAAAAAAGCTGAAATACTTGCCGAAGCTTATAAGTACATTTCCATGGATACAACCTCACAATCGCTTACATTTTATATGAATTTGATAAGGGGTAACACAACTGTTCCTGTTATTTTAACAGATAGTAACGACACAATAGAATCTGCCAGAAACGTTGATTTTGATTCTGACACGGTTACGACTCTCACAGGCAGATTGCGAAGAGAATTTACAATTTACCCCCCGGTCGAGATAAATTATCTACCAGGCAAAAACCTATATCTCTATTATAAGGATTCAAAGTTATTTACCGAGTTAAGGATTGTACTTGAAGACCTTATCGAGTCATTTTTTTCAGAAATTGTACTTAATTCAGCTTCGGTTCCGGTTATCATTACCGACAGCACACTAACCAGGGTGCTTCAATACGGTCAGCTCAACCCTAAAAAAGCTGTCGACTCAAGCTATTTGCAAAAAACTCTGGAGGATATGGCAAACGACAATGACCCCATTGAAATTGAACTGGCTGACCAGGGAAAGCGCTATATCTTTTATCAAAACTCCGAACTTCTTACCCGCCTGATGTACTTTCCATATTTTCAGCTTGGAATAATCGGGCTGTTTCTTTTCATTGCTTATGTATTTTTTAGTTCTGCCCGCCGATCAGAGCAGAATCAGGTCTGGGTCGGGCTGGCAAAAGAGACCGCTCACCAACTCGGAACACCAATATCGTCAATGATAGCCTGGATTGAACTTCTTAAACTGGAAGGCCATGAAAGCGAAACAATTGATGAACTAAAAAAGGATGTGGACCGGTTGCATAAAATTACAGACAGGTTCTCAAAAATAGGTTCGACACCAATCCTTAAAAAAGAAAATATTGTTAAAGTAATTTACAAAGACATTTCATACCTCCGTACACGATCATCCAAAAGAGTTGTTTTTTCTGTTAACAGATCGGAAGATGAAGAGATATACGCTCCCATTAATCTACATCTGTTCGACTGGGTCATTGAAAATCTGTCTAAAAATGCTATTGATGCTATTGGTGGAGAGGGCAAAATTGACATTAATATTTCGGAAGACGAACACTATGTAACGATAGACATAACAGATAACGGAAAAGGAATACATAAATCAGAGTTCAAGACTATTTTCAATCCTGGCTACACCAGCAAAAAAAGAGGCTGGGGGCTTGGCCTTTCGCTTGCCAAAAGAATAATTAAAGAATACCATAAAGGCAAAATCTTTGTCAAATCCTCAGCCGTAGGTAAAGGAACAACATTTCGGGTTATGCTTAGGAAATAGAGATGAAGAGTTATGTTAAGAATTATTGTTACTTTTATAGTTCAATAAAATCGTAAACCCAACATAAAATTGTTAATCTGAAAATTGAAACTTATGAAAAGAGTATTATATCTTGCAATCTTGGTTTTATCCTATTTAAATGTTTTTAGTTGCACAACTGCAGTTATCTCAGGAAAATACACAAAAGACGGGAGACCACTTTTACTAAAGCACCGCGACACCTGGGCTATCAATAATAAAATAGTAATTTTTGATGACGGAAAGTATTCCTGTGTGGGATTGGTAAACTCAGTTGATACTTCCAATAAAAGTATATGGATTGGATATAATAGTGCGGGTTTTGCTATTATGAACTCAGCAAGTTATAATCTTAACAATGATACTATTGAGCAAACAGGCTTTGAAGGACGTTTAATGAAAGAAGCTCTTCAGAATTGCGCCTCAATTAAAGATTTTGAAAAGTTCCTCGATAAACGCAAAAAACCTTACCGCCTTGAAGCCAATTTCGGGGTAATTGATGCACATGGTGGTGCTGCATATTTTGAACTTGGTAATTATAAATATGAAAAGATAGATGCCAACGACTCTAAAGCAGCTCCTTATGGATATCTTATCCGCACAAATTATTCATTTACAGGCGAAATGGGTAAAGGAGGAGGATATGTCCGGTATGTTACTGCTGACAATGCTTTAAAAGATGCAGTAGCTATAAACAATCTGACTTACAAAACAATTGTAAATGCTATTTCAAGAAACCTTAAACACTCCTTAACAGGTACTGACCTCATTGCGGAATATGGTACTTTAAAAGAAAATACCAGGAAGATGGTCTATTTTAAGGATTTCATTCCACGAAGTGGTAGTTCTTCATCCTGTATAATTCAGGGTGTTATGAATGGAGAGGACCCTGTATTTACCACAATGTGGACTATGCTGGGATTTCCTTTAACTACGGTAACTATACCTATCTGGCTCAATAAAAATTCCATTTTACCAGAAGTTGTAAAATATGATGATAATATCAAAGATGCACCTCTTTGCCATTATGCTCTGGAATTTAAAAAACAGGTCTATTCGTACGGACTTGGATCTCACAGCAACTATTATATTGACATTAATGCTCTGATTAATTCTGACAATACAGGAATTATGCAAAAGTTGAAACCTGTTGAAGAGAAAATACTTTGGGAAGGAGAAAACTTACTGGGAAAATGGAGAAAAAGTAAAATAGATTTTGTTGAAATGCAAAATTATTATCAATCTGTTGACAAACGTATTAATCAGTTAAAGGAGTATTTCAAATTATAGTTATCAGTTACTATCTTGCATTTATTAAGTCTTTTTATACACCTTTTTTAAAACTATTAGTCCAAAATTAAGCAAATATGAATATCTCTTTTTATAGAATAAAAATATTTTTTCTTATTGCAATTGGCTTTATCTCTTTTGTGAGCTGTTCATCAAATAATAAAAAGCCGGGCACTGAAAATACGAATCAGGAAAAATTACTTAGCGTCGGAGTATTTAATGGGACAGGCACAAGTACGACTTGTGTTATGGAAACTCTTGAAGCCCTGAAGTTAGATGCAGGAATAAAGGGGAAAACTATTTCTGCTGCAGAAATACAAAACGGAACTATTGATAATCTGGATGTTTTGATATTTCCCGGTGGAAGTGGCAGCAAGGAATTCAATAATCTGGGGCAGATAGTTGCCGAAAAAGTTCAGAAATTTGCTGCCGGAGGGAAAGGGATTGTGGGTATCTGTGCAGGTGGGTACTTATTCGCAACAACTGTTGACTATCCCAGCCTAAAAATTATTAAGGCCCATACATATCGCGACCATTACAACAGGGGAAGAGGAATAATGGGGTTTAAGCTGACAGACAAAGGTGCTGAAATATTCCCGGAACTACGGGGGCAGGATACGCTATTTGTTCAATTCTATGACGGCCCAATTTATGATGTCTTCGAGCCGGAAAGTATGAATATACTTGGAACAATAACATCTGACATAGCAACCCATAAAGTTGATCCAAAAGGTTTAACCCCGGGGAAACCCGCATTTTTAACCTCAACATACGGGAAAGGAAAAGTCTTTGTCTCGGTTGGTCATCCTGAATCTACTGCAGGGATGAGGTGGACTGTACCTCGCATGGCACGTTATGTTGCTAATGCAGAATTAATTTCCTATTCAGATGATGTTGTAAGGCCTCACATTAATAATCACGAGATTCTATACTTTCCAAAAATAATATCTTACGAAAGAGAAAATTTCTGGAACCTTTTCGATGAAAATGATTCTGTTGTAATAGCCGCAATTGACAATCTTTATTCAATTCGGTCGAGGCCATCTATTAGATGGTCAATTGGGTTGTTAAGACATAAATCAAAAAATGTCAGGCTAAAGGCAGCCGACTATCTTGTTAATACAGAATATACAGATGCTATTCCGGATTTGGAAAGTGCTGTTAACTATGAAAATGATTCCGACACAAAAAAAGTATTGGAACAAAGGTTAAATCAACTTTCAAATTTAATTAAATGAAATTTTTTACAAAGTTAAAAATATTGTTGTTCATACTTATTCCTGTCTTCATTCTGGCCTTTGAAATGAATTCTACGGATGATGATATTTTACAACCCGGTACTGCAAAAAACTCAATAGTTAATCATTCATTTCCTGCTGAAGGCAAGGGTTGTCTGACCTGTCATGAAGGTATTGAACCAATCAGACAGCACAATTTAAAGATGATGCAGGCAATTTATAAAGAGGGCAGAGAAGAGGGCGACCCGAATGGTTGTGTAGTATGCCATTATGGAAACCCTAAGGAAGAAAACAACAAAGAACTTGCCCACAAAGATATAGTTATACATCCCGGGTCAATGTGGACAAACGACCGTACCTGTGGAAAATGTCACGAGGACCACGTTTACAATCTTCATCGCAATCTGATGCAAACTGAAGCAGGTAAAATTCAGGGTGCTACCTGGGGCTGGGGTGCTCTTGAGGGATATGATGTAAAATGGGGTAATTACGACCTTGATGATCCCGATGGACCTGTTCCAAGGTGGGGCACTGATAAGTATAAGGACTATATGCATAAGCTGATGAAAGAATACCCGCAAGTCTTTCCCGAGAAACTGTCTGAGCTGCCATCCACAGACATCTCTTTACTTGCAGAACATCCCGAACAGGCTATTTTTACGTATTTACGCGGAGAATGCCTGCGTTGTCATGTTGGTGTGAGAGGAAAACAGAGGAGAGGTGACTATCGCGGAATGGGATGTGCTACCTGTCATATTCCATATACAGATGAAGGCTTGTATGAAGGTAACGACGCGGCAATCCCAAAAGATAAAACAGGCCACCTGCTTGTTCATTCCATCCAATCATCGCGCAAAACAAAAGTAACAGTTAACAACAAAACCTATTCAGGAATACCTTCTGAGCAATGTACAACCTGCCATAATCGCGGCAAACGTATTGGCGTTTCATATCTCGGAATGATTGAATCGGCTTACGATACTCCGTGGAATTCTGATGGCAGCAGCGAACCAAAACTTCATGGCAAAAGATATCAGTATATCAAAGATGATGTTCATCACCAAATTAAAAGCCGCGACGGAAACCCTGACGGCAACCTGCTCTGTCAGGACTGCCATACAACAATATCAATGCACGGCAATGGAAATATTGATGGTACAACACTAGGAGCAGTTGAAGTTGAGTGTGCCGACTGCCATGGTACTCCTGAAAAATATCCCTGGGAACTTCCTTTGGGATTTCAGGATGAATTAGGGATGGAAATTGGTGATGAGCCTAGAGGTGTGACAGGTGAATTACTTGATGTCCAAAAAGAATTTTCAACTATTTACGATCCCAAAGACGGTTATTTGCTTTCAGCACGTGGGAACCCTTTGGGAAATGTTGTGCGTAAAGGTAATGATGTCATTGTACACTCTGCCAATGGGCTGGATTTTGATGCACCAACACTTAAAAAGCTTAATGAAAATAATTCATGGAAATATCCTGAAAAAGCAGTAACAGCAATGGTTCAAATCGGTGAACATATTAAAAAAATGGAATGTTATGCTTGTCATGCTACCTGGGCTCCCCAATGTTATGGCTGCCATGTTCAGGTTGATTTCTCGGATAACAAAACTACACGCGACTGGATTAAAGCCGGGAAAGCCCATCACGCAAACGGTGAAACTGCAGAAACCCTCAACAGAGAAGAGGAAATGACAATACCAGGTAAGTCTCGTGAAGGAAGAACTTATGTCAGATGGGAAGACCCTGTACTTGGTGTTAATGGCGAGGGAAGAATAACTCCCATTATTCCAGGTTGCCAGCAAATTACTACTGTGATTGGAAAAGATGGGAAAACATTGGTCTCGAACAAAATCTGGCGTACTCCTCCAGGAATGGAAAACGGAGGTGAAGAGGGCCAGCGTGGAATTGACATGACTCCCGCACAACCTCACACTATCAGTGTAGAAGCGAGGGAATGCGCATCCTGCCATACAAATCCAAAAACTCTTGGTTATGGAATCGGTGATGGTAAATTTATGACCGGTTACGAAAACGATAGATACGAAGATCTGAAAGATGCAACCGGGCAAAACCTCAGCAAACATTCAAGGCCTCAAATACCTAAAATTGAAGACCTTCCGATGGACTTGTCACAGGTTGTTACCCGTGATGGCAAGCAACTTCAAACAGTAGGACACCACTGGCCTCTTTCTTCACCACTGTCGCAAAGCACTCGCGAAAAGATGGAGAGAGTTGGCGTTTGTATCTCTTGTCATCAGGATGTGCCAGATGGAAATATTTTCATAAAAGCAACTGCTGCTGCCGGTGAAATGCTTGGAATGATCCCACACAATGATCACGAACATATGAAACTGCTTAATAGTGACATAAAATGGGGTGCAATGACAAGAATACTATTTCCTTTATTGATAATTTTAGTATTGATTTTAGGCTTTTGGATATGGAGACTGAAGGGAAGGTAGAGTCACTCTTCGACTACGCTCAGAGTGACAACAGCATGGTCAGGCTGAGCGTAGTCGAAGCCTGAATACTAATAAAATAATAAAAATGGCAGGAATATACATACACATCCCATTCTGCAAACAGAAGTGTCACTATTGCAATTTCTATTCGCTGGCATCTGTAAAATACAGAGATATTTTTGTTGATATTCTTCTAAAAGAGATTGCTCTGCAAAAGGACTATCTTGCCGGAGAAGAAGTAGAAACCATATATTTCGGTGGCGGCACACCGTCGTTGTTAAGTAGTGATGAGATAATAAAAATAATTGATGAGCTTGCCATATTTCATAAAATCAACAGAGATGCTGAAATAACCCTCGAAGCAAATCCCGATGATATTACATCTGAAAAAATCAGGAAGCTACGCCAAACACCAATTAACAGATTTAGTATTGGAATACAGTCTTTTTTTAATGATGATCTTAAATATCTGAATCGTATTCATTCGGGAAGTGAAGCCGAAAGGTCAGTAAAAACGGTTCTTGATGCAGGCTTTGAAAATATAAGCATTGACTTAATATATGGAATACCTACTCTTTATGATGAAAACTGGCAGGCAAATATTGAAAAGTTTTTCAGTTTTAACATCCCGCATCTTTCTTCTTATGCCCTAACAGTTGAGCCGCAAACAGCTCTTGACGTTCTAATTAGAAAAGGAAAAATAAAAAATATTGATGATGAAAAGGCTGCACTTCAATTCCTATTTTTAATGCAGGCAATGGAAGATAAAAGCTTTATCCATTACGAAATATCCAACTTCTGTAAGGAAAGCATTTATTCAAAACATAATACCAGCTACTGGCAGGGTAAAAAATATCTCGGTCTTGGTCCATCAGCTCATTCATATGACAGGAATTCAAGACAATGGAACATCTCAAATATATCAAAATACATCAAAAGTCTTAATAACGGTGGAATAAAAGTGGAAAAGGAGACACTCACAAAAGAGCAAAAATACAACGAATATGTTATGACATCCTTACGGACTATTTGGGGAACAAGTACAAATTATATTTTTGAAAATTTCGGAGAATCCTATAAGAAGTACTACTTAAAGGAGATCAAAAAACATATTAAGGCAGAAAATGTTATTAGTGAAAATGGAGTCTTTCAATTAACTCACAGAGGTAAACTCTTTGCTGATGGGGTTGCATCGGATCTATTTATTTAGTGTTCTCGAAAACACATTTTAAAAAATAAATCTCAAACAAAAAAATAAAGTATTAATTTTAGACCCATAAATCTACAAGAAAAACTATTATAGGTATGGAGGAAAAGCATCTGATCTTATTTGCACTGATTATACTTTACATTGTTATCGTATTTCTTTTCTCAAGACTAGGCAAGACCCGCGAAATAGGCTCACGCAGACTATTTTGGTTAAGCCTTTTCCTTACTCCTGTTCTTGGGCTGGCATTCTTTTTCAGCTCAGGTCACCGCAAAATGAAACCCTTTACAGAGCGAAAATACAAATGTGAAAAATGTGGCTATGTATTTAGTGAAGAATATGAATACTGTCCGTTTTGTGAAAAAGAGGGAGTTAAACAAGAGTTATCACCCGTGAAACAATATATGACATAATGCCTACTGAGAAGCAATCAATATTCAAAACCCTTAATTTTCGTAAATCACCTTCCTCGTAATTGAATTCTCCCCTACTGTTATTTTAACAAGAAAAACTTTTCCCAATGTATTTACAGGTCTCCACCTGAACTCATTTAAGCCAGATTTAAGCTCTCCGTCATAGAGTGAGGCAACTCTCTTTCCTGAAATGTCATAAACTTCAACTTTCCCACTAACTGCTTTTTGACTGTTAAATGAAATGTTAACAACTGATTTAAAAGGATTTGGATAAACATTAACCGATTCAAAATCAATACCTGAAATAACAGGTTGAACAAAAGTTAACATAGTATCCTGATTCAGATCATAACTGTACATTGAACGCCCATAAGTAGCAGCAACGAGTTTTCTTGTGTCATTATGCAGAGTGAAATCACAAATAACCACATTGGGAAGATTTGAACCCATAAACTCCCAGCTTTCACCAAGATTTTGAGTGTAGTATGCACCTGCATCAGTTGCGATATACAGAACAGAATCGTATTCAGGATCAACAATAATATCATTTATCGGAACCTCGGGCAGGTTTCCCGAAATATCTGTCCAGCTCTCTCCTTTATCTGTTGTGCGAAACACGTGCGGTAGGTATTCATTATACCTATACCCTGATATTGTGACATAGGCTGTATTCTCATCATAAGGATCAGCAGCAACTCGTGTTACCCAGCTAACAGGCAGGTCATCAGAAATTTTAGTCCAGCTACTTCCGGTTTTCACCCAAACATTACCATCGTCGGTACCTGCATAAACAATATCTGGATTAACAGGAGAAACCGACATGGTGGTTACAGTTCCAAAGGTCAGATTACCGCCACCGGAACCATTTGAAAGATCACTGCTGATGGATGTCCAGGAGACAGCCCTGTTTGTTGATTTATAAACCTTTTGAGTTCCAAAATACAGTATTTGTGGATTAGTAGGATCAAAAACTACAGGTGTATTCCAGTTATTTCTATCGGAATAGCTTATACCATTAGTCCCGTTTGAAAAAGAGTAGCCAC
>JAUVIX010000022.1 GCA_030592565.1 Chlorobiota bacterium | reverse complement strand
TGTCATTTCATCTCCATCCAGTTCAACCACCGGGTTTGCTACTTTAATCTTCTCCATTTTATTTTTCAAATTTTAATTAACATAATAATCAAATCTACATACTTAAAATATGTGCGTAAAATTACAATTTTTTCCTTAACAGTTTTGTTAAAAATGTAAAATTGCGTAATTTATAAAGTAATAAAAATTACGAATGCTACTATAATCACGTCATTATTCCATTAAATGTTCAAAAAATCAAATTCGTGTTGTAACCACATAAAAAAACCATCGTCATACCTGTAAACAATTTATAAATACAGTTGTCTTATTTCATTATGGAACAAAAACGATTATTAAGAAGCAAAAGCGATTCGGTAATAGCAGGTGTTTGCGGGGGCCTTGGTGAATACTTTGATACCGACCCGATAATTTTCAGGATTTTATTTGTCCTGGCTATACTGTTTGGTGGTGGTGGCCTTTTAGTCTATATCATATTATGGATAGCTGTTCCTGAAGAAAAATCAACAATTTTTAATACATATAAAACAAATAATATGGAAACTGAAAACACAAAAAATGAAAATTTCAACGATGAAACTATTTACAACAGAGACGAGAAAGTTCCCAAACCTCAAAAAAGCAATAATGATGGTAATATTTGGGGAGGGCTGATTCTTATTACTCTGGGTGTAATATTTTTAATTGACAGGTTTGTTCCCAATATTGATTTCGGCGATCTGTGGCCGGTAATACTTATTGCAATCGGAGCTATCCTTATTATGAAAAGTTATAAAAATCAAAAATAAATTATCATGAAAAACAGAGATATTTTTTGGGGCGTTGTCCTTATGATCATAGGTGGACTTATTGCTCTTCGCAATTTTGATATTTTTTATTTTTCCTGGAGGTCCTTATTTAGCCTTTGGCCGTTTCTGTTGATCTTTTGGGGTATTGCAATCATTCCGATTAAGTATCCCATTAAAATGTCGCTTACAATTGTGACTGTGATAATAGCAATTGTGGTGCTCATCAATTCCCCTGTCCGTCACAATAACTGGAGATTTTGGAATTATAATAATTACACTGAAGAAGTTGATTATCAGGATGATGAAATTAACGAACAACAACTATCAGAAAAGTACTCTCCAGAAATTACAAAGGCAAAACTGAAACTTGAGGCTGCTGCCGGGAAATTCAGAATAAACGGCTCAACCAGTAAACTATTTGATTTTGAAAATAAAGGAAGCGGAATTTATATAGTTAATACCGAAACCGAAGATGGGATACCAAATATTGACATAGAAAACAAACGCACACAATTTAGAAGTGGTGATAATTCAAATAACTCCTGGCTTGCATTAAATACCGAACCTGTGTGGGATATTGATATTGATGCCGGTGCCGCATCCCTTGATATTGACCTTTCGGGACACAAAATTGAAAAAATTGATATTGACGGAGGCGCTGCCGGAATCAAAATAAGGCTTGGCAAGAGAATCAATAAAACAACCGTAGAAATTAATGCCGGCGCTTCAGGAATTAAAATCAGAATCCCCTATGAATCTGCCTGTGAGGTGAGAGCGACAACTGTTCTGTCATCACTTGATCTGGATGATTTTAATAAAATAGGTAATAATCTATACCAAACACCGAATTTCTCTGACACAACAAATCAAATATTTATAAATATTGATGCTGCTGTTTCGGGATTGAAGATTATTAGGTATTAATCAGTTTATTTTTTATTTGGAATTCAAACAGTCTCAATAAACAGTAAAAAAGAGTGAGAAGTTAAAAAAAAGCTTCATACGCATTAATATTTTTTATTCCTTTGTTTTTTGATTACAACTAAAATCGGATTTCCATTGTCGTTTTATTGAGATTCGGTTTTACTCTATGTTTAATAATCTTTGTATGAAGAAAATATTACTGTTTTTACTATTTCTCATCATATTTTCCATATTCTCTTTACAGAGTGGATTTTCGCAATATGCCGCAGTACGGGGATTTATTTATGAAAAAGAGACAGGAGAGCCTGTGATATTTACCAATGTTTACATGTACAAAACAACCCATGGTGCTGCAACAGATGTAAACGGTTATTTTGCTATTTCAAAAATTCCACCCGGCAGCTACACACTAATGGTGACATATCTTGGATTCGACACTCTCAAGATAGACATTACACTAAAAAAAGATGATATAGTGACCAAGAAGCTATACCTCAAAAAAGGAGCATTTACCCTGGATCAGGTACAGATTTCGGCATCATACCAAGAGGCCAGAACAGAAACAAATACTTCTGTCGTAAAAATAACACCAAAACAGATAAAGCACCTTCCAGCAGTGGGTGGGCAACCTGATTTTGCCCAGTACCTTCAGGTTGTTCCAGGAGTTATTTTCACAGGCGACCAGGGTGGCCAGCTCTATATTCGGGGAGGTACGCCGATACAAAATAAGGTACTGCTCGACGGAATGACAATATACAATCCGTTTCACTCAATAGGATTGTTCTCGGTATTTGAGACTGATATACTCCGTAATGCCGATGTTTATACAGGTGGATTCGGTGCTGAATACGGTGGGCGAATCTCTTCAATAATGGATATTACAACAAGAAATGGAAACAAAAATCGTTTTGCGGGCAAGGTGGGTGCAAGCACATTCGGAGCAAATCTTTTGATCGAAGGCCCAATAAGTAAACAAAAAGAGGGAAAGGGAGGAAGTTCTTCATTTCTTCTTTCAGCAAAAAATTCTTATCTGGAGCAAAGTTCAAAAATATTTTACGAATATGCTAATGAGGACGGACTTCCGTTTAACTATACCGATTTATATGGTAAAATATCGCTTTCAGGGGTAAATGGTAGTAATATAAACTTTTTTGGGTTTAGTTTTTCTGACAGGGTTAATCAATACCACGCCCTTGCTGATTACAACTGGAATTCTTATGGCGGAGGCATGAACTTTCTAATAATTCCCGGCAAATCACCAGTTCTAATCGAAGGCCATCTTGCATATTCAAGTTATAAAATATCTTTGGAAGAAATCAACAGGCCTGCACGTACAAGCTCAATAAATGGATTTAATCTTGGTTTTGACTTCAGTTATTTTGTTGGAAAAGACGTCATTAAATACGGATTTGAAATATCAGGATTTAAAACTGATTATTTCTTCTATAACTCAATAGGGACAAAAATTAATTATACCCAAAACACAACAGAAATAGGAGCTTATGTAAAATATAAAAAAACAGCAGGCAAATGGCTTATTGAGCCCAGTTTAAGATTACAGTGGTATGCCTCATTATCTAATGGCACAATCGAACCCCGCCTTGCATTAAAATATAGTATCAATGACCACCTGCGGTTGAAATTTGCTGGTGGCTTTTACTCACAAAACCTGATCTCAGCTACATCAGACAGAGATGTTGTTAATCTGTTTTACGGTTTCCTATCAGGCCCCGAGAGTTTGCCAAAGACATTTAACGGTAAAGATATTACTAATAAGTTACAAAAATCTCAGCATGCGATTCTTGGTCTAGAATACGATGTTTCTAGAAATATTACTATAAATATTGAAGGATACTACAAAAACTTTCCCCAGTTGATAAACACCAACAGGCAAAAGCTATTCGATGAAAATGATTTCCCGGATATGCCTGATATTCTTGTGAAAGATTTTATTATTGAGAATGGATATGCAACAGGAGCTGATTTCACATTGAAATTCGATGAAAAAAGGCTCTATATATGGGCTGTTTACTCGTTGGGATACGTGATAAGAAGGTACGAACAACTTAATGGCTCACTTGCCGAATACAGACCAAATTTTGACAGAAGACAAAACGTCAACCTTATCTTCACATATATTCTCGGTTCTAAATATGACTGGGAAGTGAATGCGAGATGGAATTATGGTACGGGATTCCCTTTTACACAGACTCAGGGGTTTTATCCACAGAATAACTTTGAAAATGGTATTTATACCGACTACACAACAACCAATGAGGATTTGGGAATTTTATATGGTGACCTGAATACGGGCCAATTATCGCCATATTATCGTATTGATATAGGTGCAAAAAAAACGATTACCTTCAGTGCTCATACAAAACTGGAAATATTAGCAAGCGTAACCAATCTGTTTAATACTGAAAATATATTCTATATTGATAGAATTTCGGGAGAAAGAATTTATCAACTTCCCATTATGCCAAGTCTTGGAGCAAGCTTATATTTCTAAGTCGCAAATCCAATAATTATGCCTCTGCTTTAAACTCCTTCACGGCTTCAATCAAATCAGGAAGAACTTTTTGAGTATCTCCGATAACTCCATAATCAGCGGCTTCAAATATTGGTGCATCCTTGTCCGTATTTATTGCCACAATGAATTTTGAAGAACTAACGCCAGCAAGATGCTGAATTGCCCCGGAAATACCGGCAGCAATATATAGGTTCGGGGCTATAATTTTCCCTGTTTGGCCAGTATGTTCACTATGAGGTCTCCAGCCTTCATCAGAAACCGGACGTGAACAGGCAGTAGCACCTCCTAACAGTTCAGCAAGTTCTTCAATTGGTCCCCAATTTTCAGCGCTTTTCAAACCACGTCCACCCGAAACTACTATCTCGGCATCTGTGAGTAATACTTTTCCGGTTACTTTTGAAATTTCTTTTACTTCTGTTCTAAAATCATTGTCAGATAATTCAGGAGTGAATGCTTCTATTTCAGCATTACCACCAGGCTCAATAATTCCAAACGAATTTTGAAAAAGGGTCAGAACTTTCGTGTCAGAATTAATCTTCACATTAGCAAAAGCCTTTCCTGTAAACGCCTTTTTCTTAACAACAAAAGGATCAGTTGAAAATGGTAAAGCAGCAACTCCTGAAGCCAGGCCAGCCTTTAATCTTACCGAAATACGAGGAGCTAATGCCTTACCGCTATTATTATTAGAAAGAATAATTACGGTGGCACCTTCCTTTTCGGCTGCCTGTGCAATTACTGATGTGTAAGCAGAATTAACAAGATTTTTAACCCTGTCGTCTTCTACCTTAAGAATTTTTTCAGCACCATAATCTCCCAATTTTTTTAATTCGTCTTCTTCAACATTACCTATTGATAATGCAACTGTTGAAGTGCCAAGCATTTTGGCAATTTCATGGGCATAAGAAATCAATTCAAAACTAAGTTTCTTGAATTTACCGTCCCAATTTTCTGTATATACTAAAACTGACATGATTAATTATTTTTAGATTATTTTTTTAACTACTCTCAATTATTATTTTTTCAATTGCCACAGATTCACAGATTTTATAATATAATCCTTTTTGTAAATAGCGAAGGTCCACCAAAGTTAACAAGCAATCCGACATTGCATTTTGATGCGGCAAGGTAATTAATAACTCTGGCATAATGGTCTTCCGCAACTGTTTTTGTTGCTTTCACCTCAAGAATTACATTGTCAAACTCAACAAAATCTGAATAATACTTATGTTTTAAAATTTGTCCTTTATATTCTATTTCGTATTTTTTTTCACGCTCATAAGGAATATCATTATCTTTAAACTCAATTTCCAATGCATCCTTATAAACAATTTCCAAGAATCCAGGTCCAAGAGCATTATGAACCTCCATACAAAGACCTATGATTATATAGGTTTCGTCCTGTAACGGATATTTGGATTCTGAATAATTCATTTAATAATCTGTGAATCTGTGGCTATCATTTTTATATTACTTTAGCCTCTGTATGCAACAGGTTAACAAGCTCCTTAACATTTTCAGGATCAATCATTTTGCAGGCTGCTTTGGCAGGAGGCAATTCATAACTGACATATTCAGTCATTAGAGGAACTTCTGCCGGCTCAATAACATTCAGTGGTTTTTTACGTGCCATCATAATACCCCTCATCGAAGGAATACGCGGCTCAAGAGCAATACCCTTTTGAACTATAGCAACGAATGGTAGTTGTGAAGTCATAACTTCGGAACCTCCATCAATCTCACGTTTTACTACCACTTCACCATTCTCAATATCCAGTGAGGATACAGCAGAAACAGAAGGCAATCCAAGAAATTCCGCAACCATTCCGCCAACAGCAGAACCATTATAGTCACTTGATTCTATTCCTGCAATGATAATGTCATAGCCCTCATCTTTAACAGCATCGGCAATCAGATTTGCCACTTCATAAGCATCTTCTGATTCGGCATCTACTCTGATGGCATCATCAGCACCAATTGCAAGGGCTTTTCTAATAGTAGGCTCCACACTCTTTGGGCCTACAGTTATTACACTAACCTTTTCAACAGCACCACCCGAAGACTCTTTCAACTGAAGAGCACGAGTGAGCGCAAGTTCGTCCCAGGGATTGATAATCCACTGCACACCGTTTATGTCGAATTTAGTGTTGTCGTCAACAAACCTGATTTTTGTGGTTGTATCAGGCACGTTGCTTATACAAATCAGTATTTTCATATCATTTAATATTTATATTTATGTCCTTTTGGCGCAAAGTTATAAAAAAAATATTTTGCATGCATAGCATTTTTTACAATTTTCATTAATCTCTAAGCAGAGTCCTTGAAATAACAATTTTTTGTATTTCGGAGGTTCCTTCGTAAATTTGTGTCAGCTTAGCTTCACGCATAAGTCTTTCGACGTGATATTCCTTAACATATCCATACCCACCGTGAATCTGAACAGCTTCGGTAGTAACCTCCATTGCAATATCGGCAGCATACTGCTTGGCCATTGAACTTGCCAAAGCAAACGGTTTACCATTATCCTTCAGCCATGCAGCTTTCAAACAAAGATTTCTTGCATTTTCAACCTTAACCGCCATATCAGCAAGTTTAAAAGCTATTGACTGATGATTTGCGATTTCAGTACCAAAAGCTTTTCTCTCTTTAGAATACTGAATTGACCTTTCCATAGCGCCAGAAGCAAGACCGAGAGCCTGAGCAGCAATTCCTATACGTCCGGCCTCAAGCACTTTCATTGCAAACTTAAACCCGAAGCCGTCCTCCCCTATCCTGTTCTCCTTTGGAATTTTAACATCAGTAAACATAACAGAATGAGTATCGGAACTTCGCATTCCCATTTTGTCCTCATGTTGCCCGAGAGATATCCCGGGAGTGTCTTTCTCAATCAGGAAAGCATTTATTCCACGATGCTTTTTATCGGGGTGTGTCTGAGCAATCACAATGTATATAGAAGCTGAATTAGCACTGGTAATCCAGTTTTTTGTTCCGTTCACAAGATAGTAATCACCTTTATCCTCTGCTGTGGTGTGCTGATGAGTAGCGTCAGAGCCTGCTTCCGGCTCAGAAAGCAAGAAAGCTCCAATTTTTTCTCCCGTTGCCAAAGGTGCGAGGTACTTCTCTTTTTGGGCATCATTGCAATATTTTGAGATGCCATAGCAAACCAAAGAATTGTTAACCGACATAATTACAGCAGCGGATGCATCAGCTTTCGAAATTTCTTCCATCGCCAGAACATACGATATTGAATCCATTCCCGCCCCGCCATATTTAGGATCAACCATCATCCCGAGGAACCCAAGTTCGGCCATTGTCTTAACATGTTTTGTTGGGAATATGGCATTGTTATCCCTTTCAATAACATCCTGGAGCAATTCTCTTTGTGCAAAATCACGGGCAGCATCTCGAATCATCAACTGCTCCTCAGTAAAATCAAAATTCATAATCTGATTATTTTGGAAAGTAAAAAAATCTAAATTGAGGCCAAAAATAGGCAAAATTTACAAACGAAATCGAATTATCAACGGAACAAATAAAATTACAGGTTTTCTTTTATCGCTTTTTGAATACAATACGAAAACGGAGTATTGACCGAAGACGATAACTTCAAACTGACAAATGACTAACCTTAATTTTTTATTCAGGTACATTAAAAGCACGTAATAAAAAAATCCTGGTACAGATATTAATGTCATTGATTTTGACGAGCTGTGTGATCTAAAATTCACACCAGGACAAAAAAAAGGCTTTCCTGATGTTTATGAGTTAATAAAATTAAGAATAATAGCAAATAACCTTACTATGAGACCTTTGCAAGGTAAAACTTGAATTAGAATTCATAACATCATCCCATTACATTAAAATACCCACAATTATTTCAAGCAAAAGCAAAACTATAAGCTCATCTTTTGCTCCAACTCTTCGTTAAAATATTTCGCCTTGCAAAGGTCTCACTATTATTAAAGTTTAAAACGAGTTTCACACATCTCCGCTTTAGCAAAATTATACTCAGCAATAATCTTTTCAATAATTTGACCGGCTGGTTTTATTTCATCAATTAATCCCGAAATCTGACCAATTTCCAGCTCCCCCTCCTCCAAATCACCTCCAAACATTCCCAATTTAGCCCTTCCTTTTCCCAGCATTTCCATAAGCTCCTCACGCGTAGCTCCTCCTGTTTCGGCATCATTAATTTTGTTAAAAAAATCATTTTTGATTAGTCTGACAGGAACAAGTTTTTTCAGCGTTAGTTTTGTATCCCCATCGCCGGCCTCAATAACAGCCTTTTTGAAATTCGGATGCGCCGAAGACTCGATACTGGTAACAAAACGGCTGCCTATCTGCACACCATCGGCTCCAAGAGCAAAAGCCGCAAGCATTGTCCTGCCGGTTCCTATTCCACCAGCTGCAATCAGAGGTATTGAGACTGCCCTCCGCACCTGGGGTATCAGAGCCATTGTGGTCGTCTCCTCAAAACCATTATGGCCACCGGCTTCAAAACCTTCAGCAACTATCGCATCAACTCCTGCCTCCTCACACTTTTTAGCAAACTTCACATTGGCAACAACATGCACAACAGTTATTCCACTTTCCTTTAGAAAAGAAGTGTATTTTTTCGGATTACCGGCAGAAGTAAAAACAATTTTTACACCTTCTTCGATGATAATTTTTATATGCTCATCAGTTTGTGGATAAAGCAGTGGTACATTCACACCAAAAGGCTTATCAGTTGCAGCCTTACATTCTTTTATATGTTCTCGTAGGATGTCAGGATACATTGAACCAGAGCCAATCAATCCCAAACCACCTGCATTGCTTACCGCAGAAGCCAGTTCCCAACCGCTGCACCATATCATACCACCTTGGATTATGGGATACTTAATATTAAAAAGTTTTGTAATCGAATTCATAGTTTTAAAATTTATAGCTTTCAATTTTTATTATACGTTTACTAAATACTAATAAAATTTCTTTGTGCAACTTTGTGACCTGGTGTCTTTGTGGCAAAGTTTTTATATATAGCCACGAAGACTCGAAGACACAAAGAATACACAAAGATTAAACGATTCATTATGGAATCCTTAGAATACTGACTCTCTTTTAGTTATAATAATTTAAATTGAATATGTTTCAAGTTTTATAATTTTTAAATACACCTGTAAAACTAAAGAAAATTTGTCTATTCCTTTTTCTTTAAAACAAGTTTCGCCTTGTCACTTTTTACGATATCTCTGTAAAATTCTTTGAATTCGGGATACATATCTTTCGTAGAAATCGAAAAAAACAAGAAATGAGATTTCAATTTCATAAGTTTTACCTGCGGCTATTATTATTTGACTACTTCGTAGTAAGTAAATATTATAAACCATCAATCGACATTACCCCTCAAAAACCTCTTTACCTTTGTCCTTCCACTTCTCAAGTGTTGACTTGTTAATATCCAGGTCTTCAAATTTATTCCACAGGAGGGGTGCTATCTCCGAGACAGGTGTATAAATGAGGGAATCCTTTTTCTTTTCTTTGGAAATCCATTCATTATCGAAACTATTAATTAGCATAATGATTATACTCAAAAAAACTGCTGCTTTAAGAATGCCAAAAACAACTCCTGCCAACTTATTAAGAACACCCAGAGCAACCATATTAACCAGTTTTTCAAGCAGCTTGCCTACAAAATAGACTATAACCACAACCCCGATAAAAGTAACGATAAACGAAATTATAGGTACATAATCTTCATTGAAAGAGAAGTTTTCGATTATGAATTTTGCAGCATAATCCGAAAAATACAGAGCAGCATAAACTCCCGCGATCAGAGCTAATAACGAAAACAGCTCAACAACCAGACCTCTCTTAAACCCCCGGAATGCAAGCCAGACCATTGGAATTACTAATATTATGTCTATATAGTTCATTTAATATATTTTGCTCTTCTTCAATCTTTTAGTCAACTCTGTATCAAAAACGAACTCATTCAATTCTTTATTCTCTGTATCGAGGATTTGTGTTTTGTCACCCTCCCACCAAAGTTGTCCTTTATAGATAAAAGAGATTGTGTCACCAATTTTAATAACCGAATTCATATCGTGTGTATTGACAATTGTTGTGATTTGGAACTCCTCAGTAATCCGGCATATAAGGTCATCTATTACCCCCGATGTATGAGGATCGAGGCCGGAGTTAGGTTCATCGCAAAAAAGATATTCTGGATTAAGAGAAATAGCCCGTGCAATAGCAACCCTTTTTGTCATACCACCGCTAAGCTCAGCTGGATACAGTTTGTTGGCATTTTCAAGATTAACCCATTCCAGACAAAAGTTCACTCTCTCAATTTTTTCTTCCAAAGACTGGTTGGTGAACATCGTTAAAGGGAACATAATATTTTCTTCAACATTCAAAGAATCAAACAGGGCACCGCCTTGAAAAAGCATTCCAATCTCCTGCCTTATCTTTTTTCGTTCTTTAAAAGTCATTGCTGAAAAGTCTCTTTCATCAAAATAGATATGTCCCTCATCTACCTCATAGAGCCCAACCAGGCATTTCATTAGAACGGTTTTCCCCGAGCCGCTTTGTCCAATAATCAGATTTGTTTTGCCTTTTTCAAACTTAACAGTGATATCTTTCAGAACCTGATTATCGCTAAATGATTTTGATATATTAAGGGCTTGTATCATTAATAACTTCTAATTTATATTTCATTTGCTTATGACAGCAACAACTGCGTAAGTATAAGGTTAAACAAAATTATCATAATGCTACTCCATACCACAGCTCTTGTGCTTGCAGCACCAACCTCAACAGCACCTCCTTTCACAATAAATCCTTCAAAGCCCGAAATACTTGTTATCAGAAATGCGAAAACAACAGTTTTTGTAAGTGCATATAGAATTATATATCCGTCAAACCAGGCTCTGATCCCATATACGTAATCATTTACAGTATATAGATCGGTAAAGATAGCTACCAACCAACCTCCAATCAATCCGAAATACATACTTAGTATTATTAAAACCGGATTTATAATCATTGCAGCAGTTACCTTTGGGAAAATCAGAAAATTGGCAGGATTGACACCCATTATCTCAAGTGCATCAATTTGTTCTGTAACCCGCATAGTTCCTATTTCAGAAGCAATGCGTGATCCTACTTTCCCTGCAAGGATAAGACTGATTATGGTAGGGGCAAATTCGAGAATAACAGACTGCCTGACAGTGAAACCAATCGTTGATGCCGGGATCAAAGGATTATCAATATTATATGAAGTTTGAATGGCAACAACGGCACCCATAAATAAGGAGATAACGGCAACTATCCCAAGGGACTCAATCCCAAGGCTTTGAATCTCCGTTATAAGCTGCTTGCGATAAACACTGCCCTTTTCAGGCTTTCGGATAACCTGAATCATTAACAAAATATATTTCCCAAATCTGCTCAGCATTCTGTTGCGTTTCTTTTGCGAAATTAATTATTATTCTGCAATCATTTAAAAAAAGTAAGTAACAATTTCATAAAAAGCAATAATTCTGTATTTTAGCGGTTTCTTTAAAAACAATAAACGTGAAACATAGATTTAATATTTTACTGGTTTTATTACTTTTAACTACCGGACTGCTCACATCCTGTTCATCTTCGCGTAAGGCAGGCAAAAAATGTCGTGAATGTCCTGAGTTCAGTATTAATAACTCTATTTTATTTAATAATTGCCTGATTTATGAAGTCGGATAAAGATATTTTATTAAAATACCTTCCGGAAGAATCTGTTCCCACTGTGCTTAACTGGATCGGGAAATACAATCTCAAATTTTCAATAAGTAAAAGCAGAGTGTCAAAACTTGGTGATTACAGGCCGCCTGTTCGTCAAAAACACCACTCTATTTCGGTAAACTATGATTTAAATAAATATCATTTTCTTATAACTTTTGTTCATGAATTTGCCCATCTTATTGCCTGGGAAAAATATAAGGGTAAGGTCAAACCGCATGGAAAAGAGTGGAAATCCGAATTTAAATCCCTGATGCTGGGTTTTATTGATAATAAAAATATCTTTCCTGAAGATATCAGAGACGCCCTTGTTAAATTCTTTAATACCTCGTCAGGTATTGACACGAGTTTGGTACGAATACTCAAGAAATATAATCTGGATTCCAATGAAACGGTTCTTGAAGACCTTCCGGAGGGAGCAGTTTTCAAAATATATAATGGAATCGTATTTCAAAAACAGAAGAAACTAAGAAAACGGTTTCGTTGCAAGCGCATTGACGACGGAAAAGTATATCTTGTCAGCCCATTAATGGCAGTTGAAGAAATTGAAAAAAATGGAAACATTTCAGGTTTGTTGTGATTATTTATCTTTGTAAATCAAATGTAAAAAAATATGAATAAAAATAACTATTGTGTGATAATGGCCGGAGGTATTGGCGCCAGATTTTGGCCAATGAGCCGCACATCACATCCCAAACAATTTATAGATATTCTTGGAACCGGTAAAACACTTATACAGCAAACCGTTGAGCGCTTTCTTAAAATCTGCCCGAGAGAAAATATCCTGATTGTCACTAATGAGATCTACAGAGAGATGGTTCTCAATCAACTTGAAGGATTTACTGATAATCAGGTACTTTGTGAGCCGATGCGCAGAAATACAGCTCCCGCAATAGCTTATGCAGTTTATAAGATTAATGAGGTTAATCCAGATGCAAACATCATTGTTGCACCTTCTGACCATATTATTCTGAAAGAAGATACATTTACTAAAGTTATTCTCTCAGCATTGAATGCAACTGTTAAAAACGACTGGCTGCTTACCCTTGGAATAACTCCTTCACGCCCTGAAACGGGTTACGGATATATTCAGTATGAGGACTCCAACCCATTTGCTGAAGATGAGAATATCAAGAAGGTAAAAACCTTCACTGAAAAACCAAACTACGACCTTGCAGTTACTTTTATTGAAAGTGGTGACTTCCTCTGGAATTCGGGGATTTTTATCTGGTCGGCGAAAAGTATTCTAAAGGCTTTTAACGATTATCTTCCTGAAGTGGATTCAATATTTAAGGATGGAAAAGGGATTTATAATACCGACAAAGAACAGGAATTCATTAACAAAGTCTATCCTGTTTGTAAAAATATTTCCATTGACTACGGGGTTATGGAAAAGGCAAAAAATGTTTACGTGCTTGCTTCCGATTTTGGCTGGTCCGACCTTGGCACCTGGGGCTCAATGTTTGAAATACGGGATAAGGATGAAAATAATAATGCCTTAATTGGCAATAGTGTTATGACCTTTGATACAAAAAACTGTGTTGTAAATATGCCCGAAAACAAGCTTGTGGTTTTACAGGGTCTTGATGATTATATTGTGGTCGAAAATGATGATATTCTACTTGTCTGCCGCAAAAGAGATGAACAAAATATCCGGGAGATAGTGAATGCCGTGAAGGTTGAAAAGGGTGAAGAGTTTGTCTAAATCATAATTTATAAAACAAAAAAATACTGATTTTTAAATATTTATTTAAAACCATTATAATGAAAAAAATACTACTGATTTTAGTTGCCGTTGTTTTTGGATTAGCACCAATGACAAAAGCTGATGAGGGAATGTGGCTTCCTATTTTTATCGAAAGATTAAATTATGCTGATATGCAAAAAGAGGGACTACACCTTACTCCTGAGGAAATTTACAGCATCAACCATTCAAGTATTAAAGATGCAATTGCTATTTTCGGGGGTGGTTGCACAAGTGAAATAATCTCCAATCAGGGATTACTTCTTACAAACCACCACTGCGGCTACGGCTCTATCCAGGCTCATTCATCGCTTGAGCACGATTATCTTTCAAACGGATTCTGGGCTGAAACAATGGCTGATGAACTACCCAATCCGGGGCTGAAAGCAACTTTTCTGGTCAGGATTGAGGATGTATCAGAAATGGTACTAGCTACTCTAAGCGATACCATGAGTGAAGATTCGAGATGGCAGGCTGTAAAAAAAATCTCAAAGGAAATAACCGACGAAGCTACTGATAGTACACACTACACTGCCTCGATACGTAGTTTTTATGAGGGTAATGAATATTACCTGTTTGTTTATGAAGTTTACAGAGATATAAGGTTTGTGGGTGCTCCACCCTCTTCAATAGGCAAATTCGGTGCTGATACAGACAACTGGATGTGGCCCAGGCATACAGCTGATTTCTCGATGTTCAGGGTTTATACTGATAAGGATGGTAATCCTGCCGGATACTCTGAGAATAATGTACCTATGAAACCAAAACACTCTTTACCTATCTCTGTAGCAGGTGTTAAAGAAGGTGATTTTGCTATGATACTTGGTTATCCGGGAGGTACCGATCGCTATATGACATCATATGGTGTTAAACTGGCATTAGATGTCTCAAATAACACCGTTGTAACGATCAGAGATAAAAAATTAAAAATCATGTTGGAAGATATGCAGGCCGATCCGGCTGTAAGAATTAAATACGCTTCAAAATATGCCGGCACTTCAAACTATTGGAAATACTACATAGGACAGACAAAAGGGTTAAAACGTCTTCATGTTTACGACAAAAAAGTTGAACTGGAAAATAGGTTTACCAATTGGGTGGATGCCGATAATGCCAGAAAAGAAAAATATGGTGATGTGCTTAAAATGATTAGTGATTCATATTCAACAATTGACAAGTATGAATTTTCGAGGATTTATCTAAGAGAAGCGATTCAGAGAGGCAGTGAACTGCCTGGATATGCTAATTCATTTTCAAGACTGGCTGCCGAGATTTCTAAAAAAGACATGGATACAGAGAAGGTGGATAAAATGGTTGAATCGTTAAAAAAACGTGAAGACAGACATTTCAAAAACTATAATGAGCCAACCGATAGAAAATTACTTGCCGCTATGCTTGAGATGTATTATAAAAATGTCCCTGTTGAGCAACAGCCCCAATTTCTAAAAGATATTGCTTCAAAGTATAAAAATGATTTTGGCAAATATGCCGATTATGTTTTTGACAAATCAAACTTTACAACCCCTGAAAATGTAAATGCTTTGCTTGAAAAACCATCAGCCAAAAAGATAAATAAAGATCCTGCTTTACTTCTCTATAATGCTTTTACAAACTTTTACAATGAGAATTATAGTAAACTTCTAAGTAAAGCATACGACAAGCGAGAAAAAGGTAACAGACTCTTTATGGCAGGATTGCTTGAGATGGAACCGAACAAAAAGTTCTATCCTGACGCAAACTTCACTATGAGAATGACTTATGGCCAGGTATTTCCATATTATCCGGCTGATGCCATTTTTTATGAATATTACACAACACTGAAGGGTGTTATGGAGAAAGAAGACCCCGATAACTGGGAGTTTGTTGTTCCGTCGAAGTTGAAAGAACTCTATGAAGCCAAAGATTATGGTATATATGGAGAGGATGGAAAAATGCACACCTGTTTTATTTCAAATCTTGACATTACGGGTGGTAATTCGGGAAGTCCGGTTATGAATGGTTATGGTGAGCTAATTGGTATTGCTTTTGATGGTAACTGGGAAGCAATGAGCGGTGATATTGCTTTTGAACCCGAACTACAACGTACAATCTCAGTTGATATCCGTTATGTACTGTTTATTATTGATAAATTTGCAGGAGCAACACGACTCATTGACGAAATGAATATTGTAAAGGCCAGGCACGCTACAATTAAACCTGAGAATGCTCAAAAGAAGGAAGAGATGCAGCTTGAACCTGTGAAAGAATAACATTATAACCTATTGCAAAGGCAGCATCTCGTAATGAAGATGCTGCCTTTGGCTTTTCTAAAATCAAAGGTTTTATTAGTACATCATTCTAATGCTTGAATATAAAAAAAGCCCGATGAGAAGTTCATCGGGCTTTTTATTAATTTAGATATTAGCAACAAGCAAAAGTGTTATCTGATAAATACTTTCTGGGTTATCATTTGTTGGTCAGATTGAATTTTAACAACATAATAACCTGTTCCATCAGTAACTTTCAAGTTCATCATTGTTCCTGAAGTTGCTTTTGCTATGAGAACTTTCTGACCCATCATATTAATGACAGTAATGTCTCCTGTAAGGTCAGCAGGCTTATTAATATAAACCACATCACCATAAGAATAGATGGATACATCAGTATTAAAATTATCTTCAACTCCAGCAGCACTTGCTTTGAAATGGATATTGAAACGATGAGAATCGTCATTCAACTCAATTGTAAAGTTATAAACATCATTAACTGCCAATTCCGTAAATGTATTCTCTTTTAAATCTTCAAGAATTACAGCATTTCCACCAAAACCTTCCAATTCATTGGCCTTTATTGAATAAATCCCAGGAGTACCCACATCAAGTCCAACTGGAACAACAATATTTTTAGATTCAGAATCTAAAATGTTTACTGTATATTCAACATCTCCACCAAGAGTATAGAATTGAGGGGCATCCTCAATACCTTTAAGGTCATAAGCATCATAGTTATTGTCGAATGAGTTTGTTGCATCATTGCTAAACCCAACGATAATTTTATCAGAATATCCGTTACCATCAACCTCAAGTGTAACACTATTAGTAATAGTTGAGGATTCTTTGTAAAATGCCTGTGAACCATTAAATCTCTCACTTTGAGGGAACGTAAAACTAGCAGATGAATTATTTGCCATCACAACAAATCCTTGTGTTGGAGGAATAACTCCGCTTGTAGCAGTACCCATTCCGGTAAGGCGATTCCAGGTTACATTAGAGGTACCATCCCAAAAATAGGCAGTGGCATCAAGGTTCGTTGTGGTCCAGTTACTGTTCCAGTCAATAGAACTTGGATAAGGGTTACCTACCAGATTATAACCGGTATTGTTGCTTATGGGAGTATAAGTAAGTGAAGAAAAGGTAATATCCCCTGTATTAAGAGTCCCCTCATAACTTACTGCAGTGCTTCCGGTCAATGCGTCTGAAGCCCAGGCTGCATAACCCTGTCCAACATTCATTGGAGTAGTAACAGGATTTACCAGATATGTCCAGATTCCGGTCGGCTCATTGAAAGACATAAGATATATATTAAAATATGTTTCAATTGTTGCGTTAGTTATTGGGGATGAAACATAATGCCACTGTTGTGAAGTTAGATATTCTTCAACAGTAGCCTCTATACCGGTAGTATTGTGAACCAGTGAAGCCATACTAGTTGCATCTGCCTTAAGTACAAGTCCTGATGTTCCTGCATAGTTAGCAATATCTCCATCCATTGTCAGTCCATAACCCGAATTTATAGTTAGAGAAGCACCAGTATTAATAACGAGGTCATAAAGTCCCTGATCCTGATCCTGAACGGTGTTATGATTAATGATAACCCTTGCCCAGTCGTTTACCGGATGCATTTGACCAATATCCCAGCTTAAATCTGCTGACCAGTTTCCATCTTGTACTGTATAATACGGAATAGGAGCAGTTGAGATAACCCAGTCAGTTGCCGGATCCATATTTGTTAATATTCCATTATTTGTCTTTGATGAGTTATCCGGAAGCGTTGTTCCTGCACTCTGATTGAACTGATAATAAGCAACCAAATTAGTTTCAGATGTAGGATCAATAAGCTCTCTGTACATATCATCATATATTTGCTGAAGTGTACGGGCTTCATTCCAGATTCTGACCTCATCAATTTTACCTTCGAAATAAGCGTCAGGGCCGGTATCATTTCCATCATGAAACTTAGTACTATTATTCCTAGCAATATTAATGTTTCCACCATGAGTATATAGCTGAGAAGCTTCCCCAGAACCAAATTCAACTCCGTCAAGATAGCCTTTAAATTTATCAGCTTCAACATTATCATTACCGTTTTCCAACCTTAATGTCACGTGGTGCCATCTTTGCGAAGAG
>JAUVIX010000342.1 GCA_030592565.1 Chlorobiota bacterium | reverse complement strand
TATCATTAAGATAACTCCGGTTGAAAAATTTTTCTGGCCTCGAATATTTTTGTATAATGAGTATTGCAACGGTCTTAAATTGTAAAATAATGGGCTGATTGACAAAAGAAATGCTATTTGTTAATAGGAATTATAATCCCGTCAGGGATTGAATATCGGTAAAAATAAAAGCATAAAACATCTTCAAGTCCCGTTAGGGACGAAACCTTTCGGGTGGATGCCGGTCTTGTGCTGTTGAACTCCAGAAAGGTTGCATTTTTGAATCGGCAGTCCTCAGTCGGCAATCGGCAGACAGCACGCCTGGATTCGCCTCATCGACCCTGGGATGCTCTGGTTTTAATGTTTGATATACATAAGACATCTTATTATAAAATGTTTTAATTACTTTTGCCGCAAATTTTGAAAATCTATTTAAAAACAATAAAAGGAGAAACAAAAAATGGCAGGAACAATAACATTTACAATGATTAAGCCTATGGCTGTTAAGAAGGGGTTTATCGGACCTATATTAGCAAAAATTGCAGAAGGCGGATTTAAGATAAAGGCAATGAAGCTCACCAGATTGACAGTTGAGCAGGCTCAAAAGTTTTATGAAGTTCACAAGGAGCGCCCTTTTTATGGTGAGCTTACAGAGTTTATGTCGTCAGGACCGATAATAGCTGCTATTCTGGAAAAGGATAATGCTGTTGAGGAATATCGTAACTATATCGGAGCAACCAATCCTGCAGAAGCGGCAGAGGGTACAATCAGAGCACTGTACGGTACTGATTTGGGTATGAATGCTGTTCACGGATCGGATAGTGATGAAAATGCAATAATTGAAGGTGATTTTTTCTTCTCGAAAATGGAAAGATTTTAAGGGGGGGATATAGAGACTTAATAAATTTTTTCAATCCTCATTATCATTAAGATAACTCCGGTTGAAAAATTTCTCTGGCCTCGAATATTTTTGTATTATGAGTATTGCAACGATCTTATTCTGTCAATTGTGTTAATACAAAAGTTTCGAGCTTCATACAAGCAGGAATAGTCAATTAACTTTAAAATGTTTCTAAGTTTTTGAGTGAGTATTTCTCGTCTTCAACCTTTTCGGTGGATTCAACACACCCCCGCATACCCACAAGGCACTCTCACCCCCTCTCGGCTAACCCTCTGGCTATCACACAGAGGGGAGTGTAGCCTGTCAAAGTAAATCATCACTATTGATGCTTCACATAAAACATAATTCCGATTCTTTTAATATGGTCAATGAATTTTTCATTTTTAATATGTGTGAAGATGGAAATGTCGAAAGTATATGGTAAAAACAAATCATCCAGATCATTTTCAATTTTGTTTAACAGAGAAAGAGATATGTCATTTCCGATAACTGTCAGGTCAATATCAGAACCATTAGTATAATTACCTTTGGCTCTTGACCCATAAATCATTACTTTTTCAATCTCAGGATATTTTGCAAAGACTAAATTAATATTGTCAACAGTATGTGAGTTCAATCCAAATGGCATATTATTCCTGTTTTTCTGCTAATGCAGATAATTTCCCTGATAAATTTTCAAATTCAATATGATAATCAGTCATAACTGCCTTAATGATTTCGTCAGCAGTATCCTCATTATAAGTATGAGAAGTTTTGTTTCTGCTTTTGATCATATCCATCCAGACTTCACCGTTTTTTAATAGGTTATATTTAAAAGCCTCTTTAACAGCATCTTTTGAGCCGTAAATTTCTTTGTTTCCTTTATAGTTTAAAAAGTCCTTTAAAGTCTTCCATGCTAATTCATGAGTAAATTCAAAAGCCTGGATTAATCCTTGCTTTTCCAAATCGGTAAGTTTCCTGTCATTTGCAAGGTCAACAGCACTTTTCAGTTGCATTAATGCCTTTGTGAAGTTGTCAAGCCTCTGTATCCACCTGATATCTTTATCTTTCATTGTTGTACAATAATTATTATTAATGTCACAAAGTTAAGTAATTTATAGAGATGTGAAAGTGTTGATACATTATTGTTTCTCCGCTTTTTTTAACATCAACACAAAGGGAATAGCCCCGAGAGCAATAAGAGCAGAGATTTTATAAGTGCTTTCCAGTCCTATCCAATCGCCAAGAAGTCCTGCAATGAATACGGATAATGCAGATGTAATAAAACTAATGGTCATAAAGATACTATTGATAAAAACAGGCTTTTCTTTGCCAATATCCTGAACTAATGCCAGAAGAATAGGAGTAGGGGCAAAGATAAACAGACCCAAAAGCATCAATAGAACGAAGGTCATTATCCCGGATGCAATTGTGAAAAGATACATCAATACAGGTGTTATCATAGCAACAATAAGAAGTGAGGACTTGCGACCTATTTTGTCGGACAACGTACCGGAAATTAAGGTTCCTGCTGCACCGGCAAGTTGGAATACTGCGAGTGCCGAGTTGGCAAACCAAAGCGACTCACCTTTGTCAGTATAAAAGTAAACAGGAAGAAAAGCTGTCAGCCCCGATTTCATAATTGCTCTGAAAAACGTTATCCCGATAAGGATAACAAAAAATGGAAGTAAATTTTTGAATGTTTTCCAAAAACTCTCTGTAACAGAGTTCTTATGAATATCTGAGGATATTTTTATATTTTTTAGTCTGAAATAAAGTATAAAGGATGCTACCAGTCCAAAAGGCATAAGTTTCCAGGTTCCTTCAAGACCCCATAATGAGACAGCGCCGGTAATGATAAGTGGCCCGATGGTTCTTGCAAGTTCGCCACCAAACATAAAATAACTCATTCCTCTTCCGGTTTTATTACCGGAAAGTCGTCTAATCATAACCGGAGATGGCACATGGAATAGTGCCCCACTGATACCCGCTACAAACAGTAGAATAGAAACAACAGTAAAGGATGGAGCAACTCCGAGTAAGCTCATCGTTATTGCTGTTATCGCCGGTGTGACAATTATAAAATACCTTGCTGCAACTTTTTCTGCAATAATTCCAATCAGAGGGTTTAATAGCCAGGGAATCCTTTGGATCAAATCCCATAAGGAGGCTACTGCAAGTGTAATTCCAAATTTTTCGATCAATAGGGGGCGTAAAGGTGCAAGGAATGATGAGTAAATATCATGTAGGTTGTGTGCAAGTGATACCAGAATAATATCTCCTGTTTTGAATTTTGACTCCTTCTGCATCTAAATATATATTTTCGGCAAATGTAATGCTATTGAGCGAAATAGGTTTTGCTGAATAATAAATATTTATTGTTGCCGTTAATAAACCGATTCAGTATAGTAAATTCTAAAAATAGAATCCAACAGAGCATCTAAGAATTCAAAATGTTTTAGAAAGTCCTTTTTAAAAAGAAAAGAATAAAACTATGAAAAGTCACTACATTCTATTAAGGAGCATAATCCTGTTTTTATTGATTACCGGGGTTAACCTGGCAGGGAGCACCCAGACCTTTGAAAATGAAGAACCCGGATTTAATTATGTCATTCGCGGGAAAGTTCAAGATG
>JAUVIX010000252.1 GCA_030592565.1 Chlorobiota bacterium | reverse complement strand
GAAGGAGTGACAGGTCTTTGCCAGATCCCATACTTTTGAAAATTTCGGGAGCATAATACAAAACCACGTTTATCCCGACAAACTGTTGGAATACAGAAAGCAACACCCCGATTATGATAATGGCATATCCGAACGAAAACAGTTTTCCGGATCGCTGCTGAACAGTTTTTTCTATTTCTATGATCTCCTGCTTTGCCGAATTTTCGCCTCCTAATTTTTTCAAAATCCGGAAAGCCTCATCAACTCTGTCTTTAAGAATTAACCAACGGGGACTTTCAGGAACAAAAAACAGTAATACAAAAAAGATGGTTGCAGGAATTAATTCGGAGGCAAACATCCATCGCCACCCAACCTGATTTAACCAGGCTTCATCACCCTGCAATGCAATGAAATAATTTACAAAATATACAATTAGCATCCCGAAGATAATTGCAAACTGATTCCAGGAAACCAGTTTACCACGAATGTCTGCCGGGGCAAGCTCTGCAATATACATAGGTGCAAACATTGAAGCCAGTCCAACACCAATTCCACCAATCAGTCTGTATATCACAAAAATATATATAAATGTATGATCTGCCTGGCCAATAGGACGAATGAATATTTCAGGCATTGCCGAGCCTAATGCAGAGATCATAAAAAGCAAAGCTGCCAGCATCAACCCTTTCTTGCGTCCGAGTTTCAAACTGATTACTCCACCGCTCATACCTCCTATTACACAGCCAATCAGTGCACTTGAAACCACAAATCCAAGCCTTGTATTTGCCACAGTTTCTGACAACCCAAAGGGTTCAATAAAAAATTTCTCAAGTGATCCTACTGAACCTGATATCACAGCAGTGTCGTAGCCGAATAAAAGACCACCCAGAGTTGCAACCAGAGTAATTCCAAAAACATAGGTTCTATTGATTGTTGATGTTGTTGTGTTCATATATAAAACAGATTAATTTCTTTCCGTGTATTGAAATATTTTTCTTTGTCGAAGCGATATAAAAGTGCCGGCTTATGAGCCACACCTTTTTGCTTTTCGCCCAAGGGGGTCAAGTACTTAGCCTGCCCCAGCTTCTTTCTGAAATTGCGATTATCGTAATTAATTCCAGTAATAGCCTCGTATATAGTCTGAACATTTCTTAAACTAAACTTCTCCGGTAGTAACTCAAATCCGATTATGGGATTAAATCTTAACTCCATCCTGAGAACTTCCAGCCCTTTTGTCAGAATTCTATAATGGTCCAATGCAAGAGTCCTGACAGAAGAAACATTATACCATCTGGCATTATGCGACCTCTCCATCAATTCCTCATTGCTGTGATCAATCTTGATTAGTGAATAATAAGCTGTGGAAACAATACGTCTGATAGATACCGAATAGGTCTTCTCAATCCATTCCCTGTCCTGCTTCAAGCTAATACGGTCGGCACTACCAAAAGTATATAGCTGCCTTAAAAATACATTATCCAGTCCGGTTAATTCCTTCAAAACAAGGTCTGCATATTCATCCAGATCACGATTTTTACGCACAAGGCTACCAGGTAACTTAAGTTTTGAATCATTTAAAGAGTCGCCATTCTGATCAATAAGTAAAATCTTCAGATTTTTACTGTCAAAACCAAAAACAACGCAATCAACAGATATAGAGGGATTATATTGAGCGACGGCATCAGACATAGCGTATTTTATACGTTAACCTCTGCAAAGGTAAATAAGGAGAATATAAAATGCAAACTTAATGCACTTTTACCGCTAAGCAGAATCAACTCTATTACTCAGTACATCCTGCTATTCAATAAATTAATGAATTATGAATAATCATTCCAAATATTTTATTTGGAAAAACGTTCGTTATTCCGTACCTTTGCCGATTCTAACATCGTACAAATATAGACATGAAAACTATAAATATCACAAAGGCAAGATCGAACCTATATAAACTTGTTGATGATGCCCATTTATCGAGTGAGCCGATATACATAACCGGTAAAAGGTCAAATGCAGTTTTAATTTCTGAAGAAGACTGGAAAGCAATTCAGGAAACTTTGTATTTATTATCACTTCCCGGAATGCGTGAATCAATTAGAGAAGGGATGAAAATCCCATTGGATAAATGCGCTGAAGAACTGGAGTGGTGAGGTGGAAGATAGTCTATACAAAACAAGCTCAAAAAGATGCAAAAAGAATAACTGTGTCCGGATTAAAACCAAAGGCGGAAAAGCTTATTCAAATTTTGCATAATAATCCATATCAATCTCCACCCTCTTTTGAAAAATTAGTTGGAGATTTATCAGGTGCATATTCCAGAAGAATCAATATCAAGCATAGGTTGATATACCAAGTTTACAATGATAAAAAAGTTATAAAAATTATTCGAATGTGGACACACTATGAATGATCCATAATGATACTATGCTACTTACTAAAAACTATCACTTTATTTATTTTCACAACAATACCGGTAGAAAATATTTTCCGAACCAAATTATCATCAATTCCAATTTTTTTATATAATTCAGGTGGGACACTAATATCGGCAAGATATATATTCCCTATATACTTCGAGGCTTTGTGTTTAAAGAGTCCTGTTTTGGGAAGAGCAAGGGTCAAAGTAGCTTTTGCCTTTACCGTTGGTTCTCCAGGAATGCCATCCGTCAGGTTAAGACCTGACGGAGTATCCAATGACACAACCGGAATACCTGAAAAATTAATTTCTTCAATCAACTCTTTTGCCCGTCCTGCCGGATTTCCCTTAATGCTATAACCAATTAATCCGTCAATTATCACATCAGCATCATTATCAATGGAATCAGAACATGTGATACCCATTTTTATCAACATTTCATATTGCTGCCTAGTGACCTCTTTGAACTTTTCGGGTTTAGACGATAAAACGATATTAACATCTGCACCCCAGTTATGCAATCTTCTGGCAGCCACCAGCGCACCTCCACCATTTCCTCCTGACCCGGCAACAACAACTACCTTTTTGCCTAATGGGCTACTACGGAAACACAATCTGTTAACAAGAATTGCCAGATTAATACCTGCATTTTCCATCATACGAGTAAGGTCAATGCTATACTCTTCAATCATTATTCTGTCCACTTCAATCATTTCGGAAGTAGAGATGTATGGTACTGTTCCTTTATAGTGTGGAATCATATGTTCTCAGTTTCTAAAATTAAAATCTATTTGTCCGGGCATGACAATATGGAGTTCCGCCTGTCTTCTCATAATACTCCTGGTGATAGTTCTCAGCTCTCCAAAATGTTGTGCCTTTGGTCACTTTTGTAGTCACGTTATATCCTTTGCTTTTTAGAATATCAATCAGCTCTTCGGCAATTTTCTTTTGATCATCATCAAAATAGAAGACCTCCGACCGATACTGATCACCAATATCCGGCCCCTGCCTGTCAAGTTGTGTCGGATCATGGATTTCAAAGAAGAGTCTTGCGAGCTTTTCATAGGTAACTTACTCAGGATCATAAACTACCTCTATTGCTTCAGCATGGCCTGTAGTGTGCGCACATACCTGCTCATAAGTAGGATTTTCCTTATGACCACCAATATATCCAGCCTCTACTGAAATCACTCCCGGCTCTTTAAGAAAATAGAATTCCATACCCCAGAAACATCCTCCTGCAAAAATTGCTGTATCTCTCTTCATTTTTTCATCATCTTTATCCGACACAAAATTAAGCGAAATTGAATTAACACAGTGTCTTATATTTTTGGAAGTAAACTTTTCACCCCCAAACACATGCCCAAGATGCGCTCCACAATTTGCACAAATTATCTCCGTTCGTTTTCCATCTGTATCAGGCACTCGCCTTACAGCACCGTCTATTTCGTCATCAAAGCTTGGCCACCCACAATGCGAATCAAACTTATCATCCGATTTATACAATGCGGCCCCACAGTGTTTGCAGGTATATGTTCCGTCATCTTTTGAGTCAACATAATCACCTGTCCAGGGCATTTCGGTGCCCTTATGCAGAATAACGCTGGCCTCCTCGCTAGTTAGTTTATTATAATTCATATCATCTTTCTCTTGTCCATAACCAGGCTGCATAAAGATATAAAGCAGCAAAATATTTATTAAGGCATATTTCATAAAAAGCAGGTTCGCTGATTTATTAAAATAAAATCTTTTACTCAAACTCCTTAGGCACGCCACATATCATCACAAAATTCTTATCTTTGGAGGTATTGCGGTATTGGTGTTTTTCGTTTGGAAGGACGAGGGCGAAATCTCCCGCTTTGATCGGCTGCTCCTCCCCTTTCTCATTTATCAGGACACCTTCTCCTTCAATCAGGTAGTTCATATGTTCGTAGGGATGCTGATGATATGGAGTATATCCGTCGGGTTCAACAGTAAATACCCTGAAAGCGTAAACAGGTGCGCCGTCTTTAAGTGACAAGGGAATTTGTTTCCAGGCATTCTGTGCGCCTTCCATTTCAACTTTCTTTTTGGGGACGTTGTTTAGTGATATTATTTTCATGTATTTATAATTATATAACTGACGCTGTGTTAATTAATCCCGTTTTGGCGAGATTTTCGGCTAAGCCATCGAAAATCTCGCCAAAACTATTTTTCTATTCCATTTATTCCCCGACCTGAAGGTCGGGGCTACTAACATTTCGCCCCGATGGGGCTCTATAATCATTACCTTGTGCTTTTTTAATAAATTACGGGTGTTTCTTTATTTGCTTAAGATATTATATTCCTTAAAAAGCTCTTTACAAGTGTAACAATTTATCCATTTTTTTATTGTCAGGCTATTTTTCGCGTAACAATCCCTCTGTCAGCCAATTGGCAACAGCCTGACGATTATCTTCAATCACAAACCTCTTCTGATCCTGGCTATTACGAATATTACCAAGCTCAATAAATACTGCGGTTGGTTTTGTCTTTCTTAGAACATGTAGATTCCTGGCCGTCACCGTTCCTCCATAACCTCTGCTGCTTTGGTGTTCAGTATATTTTTCTCTAATTGTATTCATGAGTAAGGTCGCAAGCTTCTTCCCTGATTTGCTCCTTTTGTTATAATAAAAAAACATGTCCACTCTTTGTCCTGTTGCCCTGGAATCAACATGAAGCACTATAACTCTCTGACGCTTTGCTCCTTTTCGCTTTTGCTCACTATATAGCTTATTTATTGCATCAACACGCTGATTTAACCTATCAACCTGATTCAATGGTATCTTTTGATTTTTATAGCAAACCTCATCTTTATCCGGCTTTAAAACCTTTTCATCACGAATCCCGTCATTAGGATCACGAATAATAATATAAACCGTTGCATTATGCTCAAGAAGGTCTTTAGCAAGACGCAAAGCTATGTCGTACGCATACTCATCCTCAGTAATTGTTTTGCCATTATATTTTCCCATAGCACCCGGATCAGGGCCACCATGGCCGGCAACAATATAATAAACACTTCCCTTTAGCTTATTATCTTTTATCACAACCTTTTCATTCTCTTTGCCAAATATCGGATATTTTTTACTCGATGGAGTTGATGCAGCCTCCCCCGTTCCTTCACAATTAAGATATTCATACGGAACCCACAAAATATTATCAACACGGTAATCTTTTTTTCTCAACCCTGCTTTTTGAGCCTGTTCATTATAAGACTGGATTTTTTTGGCAAGATCAAGATCGTAATTTCCAATAGTGGAGCGGATACTTTTTGCGTTATACTTATAAACCATTACCGGTAACTTGTAGGCTTTGCCCTTTAAAAGGTTAAGGTCATTCAGATTATTAATCTCTTTAAATTTATTGAGGTTACAACTTGTTTTGCTTAAATTATATCGCTTTAACAAAGCATAAACGCCTTCTCCGCTTTTTGGTGTTACGGACAAATAATTTTCATTGCCACTATATACAGCAGAGGTCAAAAAAATAAAACCGATAATTATACTAAGCAACTCCTTCATAAATTCCTATTCTCCCTATTTTACTTTAATATCAAATCGCTATAT
>JAUVIX010000134.1 GCA_030592565.1 Chlorobiota bacterium | reverse complement strand
TTTAAACATCAGGAAGAAGAAGCAGACAGCGGCACTGACACTGTTTTTCAATTGCACAATAAATATATTGTAAGTAGTATGAGGTCGGGGCTTTTAGTGATTGACCAGCAAAGAGCGCACGAAAGAATTCTGTTTGAGAGGTTTCTTGAAAAGCTTGAATCACAGAAGGGAACGTCACAGCAGCAACTTTTTCCGGTTACTGTGCAGTTCTCCCCTTCAGATGCAGAAATTTTAAAAGAAATTGAGGCAGAATTGAGGATTTTAGGTTTTGATGTTGAGGATTTTGGAGAAAATACCTTTATCATAAATGGCAACCCTGCCGAAATGAACAATCAGGATATCAAAGGGGTTTTGGAGAGTATAATTGAAAATTTCAAAAAAAACCTAAAAGACCTTGCGAAGGATAAAAAGGTTAATTTAGCGCGCTCAATGGCGGTCAACCTTTCGATAAAACAGGGAAGAAAACTGAAGACTGAAGAGATAAAATCGCTCATTGATCAGTTATTTGCTTGCAGGATGCCTGAGGTTTCGCCTGACGGAAAACCGACATTACGAATCCTGACATTGGATTATCTTGACGAACAATTTAATTAACACTAAACTTGATTTTAATTAGGAATGGAACAATTCAGACCAACCGGATTTAAAGTATTGCCTCCAGTTGTTAAAAATCTTTTGATAATTAACACTCTCTTTTTTATTGGAACAATAGCATTTTCAAGCAGAATAGATCTTAATGAATACCTAGGATTGCACTATTTCACATCACCGGTGTTCAGACCTCACCAGTTAGTCACATATATGTTTATGCACGGAAGCTTTACTCATATTCTGTTTAACATGTTTGCATTGTGGATGTTTGGTAATGCTCTGGAAAATGTGTGGGGGTCTAAACGATTTCTGGTCTACTACATGGTAACCGGTATTGGTGCCGGTCTGATACAATTACTGGTACTGTATTTCAGAATATCACATATTGAAAGTGGCTTAGACCCTGAAATGATTAGCTATGTGCAGGAGAAAGGTTATGATCTGCTTATGGAGGGAAAGAATTTTGCTGACCCCGTGATTGGTAAGCTTAATTTATTGATAAATACAACAACAATTGGTGCATCCGGTGCAGTGTTCGGCATTTTGCTTGCCTTTGGGATGATGTTCCCAAATTCGTTGATATATGTCTTTTTTGCAATTCCGGTGAAAGCAAAATATTTTGTAATGATTTACGGTGCAATAGAGCTTTTCTCAGGTATTTCGGGAACTGCTGACAATGTTGCACATTTTGCACATTTGGGTGGTATGATATTTGGCTACCTGCTTCTGCTATACTGGAAAAAACGATAACTGAATTTTTAGCTGGATGTATAACACAGGAAATAACTATCAAAGGAATCCGCTGCAAGACCTGAAAGCATATTTCAGGAACAACAACATACTTGTAAAGCTCATACTGATCAATGTGGCTGTGTGGATGACAATTATGATACTTGATGTCATTTTCGACCTCTTCAAGGTTCCATATATTGATAACATTATTGAATGGCTTGCTGTACCAGCTTCTGTCTGGAAACTGATTACCAGACCATGGACGATTTTTACATATATGTTTCTGCATTACGACCTGTGGCATATTCTTTTTAATATGCTTTGGTTGTATTGGTTTGGACGAATTTTCCTGCAATACCTGTCGGATAAGCAACTTCTGTGGACCTATATCTTAGGAGGATTGGCAGGAGCCCTGGTTTATATACTCTCATTTAATATTTTTCCTAAATTTCAGGATGTTTATATCAGTTCAATGGCACTGGGAGCATCTGCATCGGTGATGGCTATTGTGGTAGCAATATCATTTTATGTGCCCAATTTCAAGATAAATCTTATCTTTATCGGACCGGTAAAGATTGTTTGGGTGGCAGTATTTTCTATAGTCCTGGATATCTTTATGGTAAAATCTGTAAACTCCGGTGGACACCTTGCTCACATTGGCGGAGCAGCCTGGGGATACCTTTTTGCATATTACCTCAGGCAGGGAAAAGACATAACCGCCTCATTAAATGATATTTCATTTTCATCAATGTTTAAAAGAAAGCCCAAATCAGGATTTAAAGGTGTATATTCCAATGAGAAGCGGGTGAAGGATGAAGATTTTAATTATGAAAAAAAACAGCAGCAGGAAAAAATTGACCACATACTTGATAAAATTTCAAAGTCGGGATATGAAAGCCTGACAAAAGAAGAAAAAGAACTGTTGTTTAGTGCGAGTAATAAGAAGTGATTGTGTTAGGGGTTATGGGTTTGTCGGTTGTCGGTTCATAAAATAGTCCCGTTAGGGACAAAATACAGGTAGAAATGCAATTGCAAGGTTTGTTTAGTGCTTTGCTGGAGAATTGATAAGTTTTATATAATAAATGACAAGCGTGGACGCTTGACACATGGGTTTTAAATGATTTAGTTTTGGTAGAAAAAGGGAAAAGCAGGTTTCAATTATTTATTAAAAAGGTTGTTATAGCTTTTAATGGTATTGCTATTATAGCCCTACTTCTCTCTTATGCAGCAGCATACGTAAATCCGGCATCATTCTCTCCAATTGCATTTGCAGGATTATCATATCCTGTTATCCTGGCAGCAAATTTGATCTTCGTAGTTTTTTGGTTGTTTGTCAGTTGGAAATATTCTTTGCTTTCAATAATTTTCATCGCTGTTGGCTGGAATAATGTAGGGCGGTTGATTGAGGTTCACTCAGAAAAGAAGCCGGATGAAAACGTCAGATACATAAAGACGGTATCATACAATATTCAAAACCTTGTTAATGAAAGTACAATTACAACAAAGCACATTCAAGACTTCGGTAATCAATCAAAGATACTACAGTTCCTAAAGGAAGAGAAGCCGGATATTGTTTGCTTGCAAGAACTTCTGTACGACAGGAAAGGGCATGATAAGTTTCCTGCAGAACTTGGAAAACAGATAGGCTGCAGGAATAGTTACCTAAAAAACTATTATCCTAGAAATGACAATAAAAAACTGGATGCAATTGCTATCTTTACCAAATATCCGATTATTAATAACGGCTTTATCAAATACCAAACAAAAACAATCGCCATATTTGCAGATATCATTGCCAATGATGATACTTTAAGGATTTTCAACCTTCATCTGGCATCATTGCATTTAAGAAATGAAGACTACAGGTTTATTTCGGAGATGGATATTCAAAAGAAAAGAGAAGATTTCAGAAGAAGCTCAGGAAAGATTCTGTCCAAGATAAGCCAGGCCTTTCAGAAGAGAGGCATTCAGACAAGTATTATTGAGGGAGCTTTATCACAATCACCCTATCCGGTTATAGTCTATGGCGACTTTAACGACACTCCCGCCTCCTACACTTACCAGAAAATTTCCAAAGGACTTTCGGATGCATTTGTAGAGAGCGGAAGCGGTTTTGCCAACACCTATGCAGGTAAGTTATTCCCTATTTTAAGAATCGACCATATCCTTTATGACAAATCTTACTCATCAATTAATTTTAAAAGACACAAAATCAGATTATCCGATCACTATCCTATATCCTGCCTTATCTATAAACCCAAATAATTTTTTAAATAAAAATCATTACTTTTGCAAATCACAGAAATTGGAAGTGTCAATTCTTTTATTGTCACTATAGCGTATAACCAATTCATAAAAATATGCTTCAAGATATGTTCAGGAAGTTTGGTTTTTTAAAAAGGATTTTGGTCTATGTAGTTTTACTTCTGCCTATTGCTATTTCAGGACAGCCACTGGTTGACTCCATTATTTCAGAGCGAAACAATAAGTATCAGGATTATCTTCAGTTTCGCGAATCTCTGACAAAACACACCTGGACAGACCTAATGAAGCTTAAAGATCAGGCCGGAGATATAATAAACACCGATAACATCATTATTAATGAATATCTTATCAAAGAGTTGTTAATGGTTAACAAGATGGAATCGGAAATTGTAAAGCTCAATAATGAACTAAAGCTGGCTGAAAAAGAAATTGAGTCCAGAGAATCTACAATCAGGGTGCGTGAGAATTTCATCAAAATGCTTTTTTATGGATTAATAGCAGCCGGCATCCTAGTAATGTTGTTTATTGCCATACTTATTGACAGACAAATTAGATACCGTGGATTAAAAGATGATATTGAGCGTATATGGGCCAGTGCAGAAGACCGTGATGATGATCTCTATAAAAATGAAGAGCTTGTAAATGAGGTAAAATCACTAAAAAGAGACAAGGAGAGACTTCTGAGCAGAATTGATGAAATATCGCAAAATGACAAAGACAATGCTGACTTCAACGCAAAACTTCGTAACGAAATAAAGCAGCTAAGAGAAGAGAACAGGCAACTGCAAAACTCCTTTCAGGAAAAAGATAGTGCCTTCCAAAAGGAGATACAAACACGAAAAGCGGTTGAAGTTGAAATTAAAGAACTGATCAGGAAGATAAAATAAACTTTAGTTGTTATTCAATTGTTATTTACTTTGCGCAGTTCATCTCTATCGTCTCACTATTCCAATATTCCAGTATTCCTCAACCCCGTAATGCACAACACTACCCAACCCGTTTTTTCCCTCTCTCCAATATTCTATTTAAAACATCAGCTGGATTCTCAAATCTGCTTGCAACCATCATTGCAGCAATGATATAAGGTTTGTAGCCAGCTTCAAGATAAGTTCTTATCCTGTATTTTTCAAACACATCATCTTCCACTTCACCCCTTTTACATGATACACCTGTAATATCAGCCGGCAGGCAATGCATATAAAGCGCATTACCGTCTTTAGTAAGTTTCATCTTTTCAGCATCACATTCCCAGTCCTTGTGTTTAGCATTTTCAGCAAGTGCCCTTATTTCCAGTTCATCAAGGCCTGTTTTATCCCCAGACTGCAATAGATTAGTGCGCTCTTCCATAATATAATATGGGGCCCAGCTTTTTGGATAAACGATATCGGCACCCTCAAAAGCGGAAGCCATATTGTTTTTAATTCGAAACAGACTACCTGACTTCGAGGCATTCTGTTTGGCAATATCAACAATTTCAGGAATTAGATCATAGCCTTTAGGATGGGCAAGTGTAACATCCATTCCAAAACGGGTCATAAGCGCAATTATCCCCTGCGGAACTGACAATGGTTTTCCGTAGCTCGGTGAATAAGCCCAACTCATTACAATTTTCTTTCCCTTAAGATTCTCCAGTGAACCATATGTGTTTTTCAGATGCAGCAGGTCTGAGAGTGATTGTGTGGGATGATCCATATCGCATTGCAGGTTTACTATTCCCGGACGATGTGGCAATACACCTTCTGCAAATCCGTCATCCAGAGCCTCTCCTACTTCGCGCATATATTTGTTTCCTTCTCCAAGGAACAGGTCATCGCGGATGCCAATAAAATCTGTTAGAAAAGAGATCATATTTGCTGTTTCTCTAAAGGTTTCGCCATGAGCAATCTGCGATTTCTCTTCATCCAGGTCCTGCACTTCCAAACCAAGCAGATTGGCTGCCGATGCAAAGGAAAAACGCGTTCTTGTTGACTTATCCCGGAAATTGGACACTGCAAGTCCTGAATCAAATAGCTTTGGTGATATATTAGTATCACGAAACTGTTTTAAAATCTGAGCTATACCAAGAATCATTCTCAGGTCGTTTTCACTCTTTTCCCAGGTCAACAGGAAGTCTTTTCCGAACAAACCTGTTTTTAATGATTGTAGTTGATCTATTAATTGTTTTGTCTCCATATTGTTATCATTTGAGCGAAATCATAATTTCGCTTTACAATCTACTCACTATGTTCCAAGCGTCCACGCTTGGTAATAATAATCCTAAACATCTACTCTTTAGCCATCTCATAAGCAAAAGCTGCATAAAAAGCAGATGCTTTCACCAAATCATCAACAGATACCTTTTCATTTGGTGCATGAGCCAAAACCTCATTTCCCGGCCCGAAACCTATTGTTGGTATTCCATAAATTCCATTAATTGTAACTCCATTTGTTGAAAAGGTCCACTTATCAATTATTGGTTTTTCTCCAAAAAGATTATTAAAAGACCTTACTCCGGTTTGAACAATCGGATGGTCTTCAGGCATCTTCCAGGTGGGATAATACTTTTCCATTCCATACTCTAATCCGGTGTAGGCCTTCTCTTTATAATAAAGTACTTCAACTTTTGCATTAACATCTTTCACAATATCAATAATCTCTTTAACTGCTATCTCTTTTGTCTCACCCCAGGTAAGCCTGCGGTCGAGATGGATTTTCGCAAAATCAGAAACAGCACATAAAGAAGGGCTACCTGACACAAATTCAGAAATAGTAACACTACCCTTTCCAAGAAACTCATCATTAGCAAGTCCTTCGTTAAGCTTCTCTATTTCCAACGCTGCCTTTGATGCCATATAGATTGCGTTTTTCCCTCTTTCGGGAGCAGAACCATGAGCCGAAATACCATAAAAACTCACTTCAATCTCCATTCTTCCGCGATGTCCGCGATAAATATTCAAATTAGTTGGTTCGGTACTAATCACAAAATCAGGCCTGATGCCATCCTCTTCAATGATGTATTTCCAGCAAAGTCCATCGCAGTCCTCTTCCATAACACTACCCACAAAATATATTGTCAAATCCTTATCGAATCCCAACTCCTTCAGGATACGGCCGGAAGTAACAAATGACGCAGGGCCTCCTTCCTGATCAACAGTACCACGTCCGTGCACAAACCCATCTTTTATCTCCCCCGATAGCGGATCAAAATCCCAGTTATCAAGGTTACCCATATCCACAGTATCCATGTGACCGTCAATAGCAAGAATCTTCTTTCCATTCCCAATACGACCAATTACATTTCCCAGTCCGTCAATTTTCACCTCATCAAAACCTGCCTCTTCCATTTGTCTAAAGAGCTCCAACTGAACCTCTTTCTCTTCTTTGCTAAGAGACTTTATTTTAATCAATTTTGAAAGGTTTTCTGCGGTATAGTCACGGTACTTTTCAGCCAGAATATTAATCTCTTCCGATATATTTTTCATTGGGCGTTGATTTTCCGCCAAAATTAAGCTATTGTTGTCAAAACATATATACTTGGTTATTGCATTTTTTCATAAAACAGGAAGATCTCAAAACAAATTTCATCATTGAGTACAAAACGAACAAAGGAGCTAAAAAAAGCATCGTGGATAGGGATTCTTGGAAATTCCATTCTGTCATTACTTAAAATTGGGGTTGGTTTTGTTTCCGGAAGCTTCGCTGTTATTGCTGATGGAATTGACTCTTTATCAGATGTCTTCAGCTACTTTATCACGCTTTATACAGCACGTATAATATCAAAACCACCTGACCGCAGGTATCCATATGGCTACATGAAGGCAGAAACCATTTCTACAAAAGTGCTATCATTTATTATCTTTTTTGCAGGCGCTCAACTGTTCATTTCCACTCTTACCAGAATTTTCAATCCTAAGCCGGAGGTAATGCCAGACATTATTGCCATTTATGTTACAATCATCAGTATTATTGGAAAAGGTATTTTATCTATCTGGCAATTCAGAATTGGAAAGCGTAATGATAGTCCGATGATAATTGTCAATGCAAAAAATATGAGAAACGACATTCTTATATCACTGTCGGTGCTTGTGGGGCTTATTTTTACATTTAAATTCGAAATGCCTGTTTTGGATCTGATTACTGCATTAATTGTGAGTTTGTGGATTATGAAAGTTGCTTTCCGGATATTTATGGAAACCAACAGGGAGTTAATGGATGGCGTTGACGACACATCTATCTATGATAAGATATTTTCAGCTGTTGATTCGGTAGAGGGAGTAAAAAATCCTCACCGTATCAGGGTTAGGAAAACAGGCAATCTGTTCCTGATTTCTTTAGACATTGAGGTTAATAAAAATATGACAATTAGTACTGCCCACGAATTAAGCCGCAAAGTGGAACAAAGTATTAAGGATGCTATTATTAATGTTTACGATATTCTTATTCATATTGAGCCTGAAGGTAATGTGGAAATTGATGAGCAATATGGAATTTCAAGAGATAATTTGAAAATCAATAATTCTAATAAATGAGCGACGAATTAATCATTATCATTATTGCTTCAGTCATAATCGGCCATTTCCTCGTTGGAATTATATGGCTGTGGTGGAAGATATGGAGGAAGAAAAAATAACCTCTTTAACTTTTTCTGCAAATGCTGTTTTAGCTTCTAAAACCAATAATTTCGATTTACCAGTACTAACAAGAAATGTGGCTATTCCTGCTTCGGCTGCAACAGTTCCCGGTCCGACAACCATTCCACCCTTTTCTACAGAGAGAGATACGCTTGAAGAGTCGTTCACACACAAAGTACCATTATCATCTTCGATTCTAACATATACAAACAGCAAATCATTATTTGAAGCAGGTTTACCAGATTCAAAATAGGTAATGGTTATCTTTGATGGTTTATCAGGAGTTTTTACCACATCTCTACAAACCTCTTCTCCTTTAACATAACCAATGACTCTAAACTCATCCTTATTCCATTTAACATTATGAAAAGTAAAGGGTGGGAAGTCAAGGTTTCTACAATTACCTCCATCAAAGGGATTTCCTCCATTGTACCACATCACTTTATCATCAGAATAATTGGTATCAGGACCATTATCGCATTTTTTCCTTTCTATCTCTTTACCATTTACTAATAGAGAAACCTCCTCAACATTGGCAAATACTATTATTTTTTCATCTTTGGGTTGATTATCCCAATAATTTGCAATAAAGATGTATGGTTTGAAGCTGCCGGAGGGAAGTGCTGTTCCAACCTGCATCTGACTCTTAAAAAACGGTAAGCTAAACTTCTCTAATCTGAAAATATCAGCAACTCCGCTATAACAAATATTATCACAACATCCCCGGTTATAATCGTACATACTCCAAACAGCATCTCCTGATGTCCAGGGATAATAAGCTCTGTAACGATTATGGGACCATTGGGCATTCCAGGCATTTTGCAGCAGAGCCTTTTCTCCATCGCCCCTGCTAACCCTGGTGGTGCTGTAATGTCCACCAAATTCATAATCATAATATTCGCGGATAAAACCAGGCTTTTCGCTATTATTCGGGCGATTAAAGTCCTCCTCCCAATCATTGTACTGAACATCCCAGCCAAAATAACCATAGCTGTCACCTGACGTGTAACATT
>JAUVIX010000225.1 GCA_030592565.1 Chlorobiota bacterium | reverse complement strand
CCTTGGAAGAGGTGTTATATCAATACCTCTCTCAATATCAAAGTCAATAGAAGGGATAAGGTTGAATTTACCAAGTGCCTGTTTGACAGCCGAGCTCAGCATTGCATATATCACTTGATTATTCTCAAAATTAACCTCCGTTTTAGTCGGATGGATATTTATGTCAATCTCGTTGGGATTTATATCAAAATATATGAAATAGCTGGGAAATGTATCCGATGGGATAAGCTCTCTAAAAGCATTGTCAATAGAATGATTGAGGTACGGATGTCTTATATATCTACCATTCACAAAGAAATACTGCTCACCTCTTGTCTTTTTTGCAAACTCAGGTTTTATGATGAATCCTGTAATATTAACCAGGTCAGTTTTTTGCTCAACAGGAATTAGCCTATTGTTATAAGCAGCACCAAAAAGTGATGCTATCCTTTGCTTTAAAACCGACTTTGTTAATTGAAAAAGCTCTCTGTTCTCATTAAAAAAAGTAAATATTATTTCGGGATAGACAAACGCCACCCTTTGAAACTCTTCTATAATATGTCTTAGCTCGGTAGTATTGCTTTTTAAAAATTTTCGTCGTGCCGGAATGTTAAAAAAGAGGTTTTTTATTGAAAAGGATGTTCCGTTTGCAGCAGAGCATGGTTCGTGGCTTTTAACTTCTGATCCTTCAATTTTAATGCAGGTTCCCACTTCATCCTCAATTCTCTTAGTCTTAAGCTCTATTTGTGCTATAGCCGCAATTGAGGCAAGTGCTTCCCCGCGAAACCCTAATGTTCTGATAGTAAACAGGTCTTTGGCATCGCTGATCTTTGATGTGGCGTGCCGTTCAAAGCTCATTCTTGCATCCGTCTCCGACATTCCACACCCGTTGTCAATAACCTGAATAAGAGCCTTGCCCGCATCCTTAATAATTAGTTTAATATCATCGGCACCTGCATCAATGGCATTTTCGAGCAACTCCTTAACGGCCGAGGCAGGCCTTTGAATTACTTCTCCGGCAGCAATCTGGTTAGCAACAGAATCAGGTAAGAGGTGTATTATATCTGACATTAATTATAATCGATGTTAAAAATTCGCAATCTATTAGTGCCTGCACAAAAACCCAGGCTTACTTAAAAAAGAAATAGTAAAGTAACGCAATTACAATGGCGATATATATTACAACACTGACATTTGCTTTCCTCTGTCGTACAGAAGAGCCTTTTTGTACTCGCTTCCAGTCCTTTCCAATGCGGGCTTCAAAATCAGGCTTTTTTCCATCCTTCGAAATACCAAGCTCTCTTCTTCTTTGTTCCCAATACTCCTTTTCCTCATCGTAATAACGAGTTTGGAAATTAAACCTCTTGGGTTTAGGAGTTTTGAAAAAGACAATTCTCATTTCAATTTATTTTTTGCAAAGGTATGGAATTTGATAGAAGAAATCGCTATTTTTGTAATATTAAAAACGTAGAAGTAATGGATATCTCAAAGGATAATAAACTTAGAAATTTAATTGTTGTTGGCGACAGACTTTTGGTAAAGCCTGTTTCACACACATCAAAGACTAAAAGCGGGCTATATCTGCCACCGGGATATAAGGAGAAAGAGGAGGTGCAGTCAGGATATGTTATTAAAGCAGGCCCGGGATTTCCGATACCTTTGCCTGGTAGCGATGTTGATGAGCCCTGGAAAAAGGCGAATAAAAACATTAAATATATTCCCTTACAAGCGAAGGAAGGCGACCTGGCAATTTTTCTGCAAAAAGGTGCTGTTGAGATAGTGTATGAAGGTGAGAAGTATTTTATTGTCCCTCAGCATTCTGTGCTTCTGTTGGAAAGGGATGAGGATTTGTTTGAATAGTTTGCAGGATAAGTGACAAGCGTGGACGCTTGTCATTTTTATTTCATCTTATGACCTGTCGGACTTTCAGCCCTTCTATGCTACTTCGCTTTATGCACAGGACTTTGCTGCGCTTCATCCTGTGTTAGTACCCATCTGGCGCAAGTCTTATATGCCGGTGGCAGATACAATCATATGTATATGGTTTGTCATTATAACATATGCATGTGTCCGTAAACCTTTCTTGTCTCGACAATAAACAAAACTATCCAACAGAATACCCCTATACAAATTACGGGTAAAAATATCTATCCACCTAATCACAGTGTATGTTATGAAATACATGCCTTCAGGATTTCTAAATTTATATTTGCGGCTCATCGTACAAAGATATAAAGTATAGCTAAAATTTGTCGGTTAATTTAAACCCAGGCACAAGTCCCTGCCTGCAATGCTATCCGCCAGACTTGCGCCAGTTGGGTTTAAACATACCTCTCAGGAAGATACCCTCTCTCCTTTAATTCCGATGGCTCATTTATTTCTATGCAGTTTTGATCGGTCAGGAGAATTAATCTGTTACAAAGTTTCAGGATGTTGCGATAATCGTGATCAGCTATCATAAAGCATTTTTTATCTTTTTTACTTTCAATGAGCTGGATAATATGCTCTTTTAGCAACGGTTCTATCCCTGAGAATGGTTCGTCAAGAAGGATGATGCCGGCGGGATGGTTTACAATAAGCAGTATCTCGAAATAACGCGACTCCCCTGAAGATAGTTCCATTGGCTTTTTTGTGAGATACTTGTTGATTAGGGTATCTTGTTTAATCTCATTTTTTATCCTCTGATCTTTTATAAACAGGTCAATGATCTTATTTAATGAAATATTTGCAGGTAGGAAGCTGTTCTCAGGAAGATATGCAACGAGGTTTCCTTTTTGAAATGGTTTGTCAATAATTTCGTTGTTAATTCGCAGATGCTTGAATTCAGGTGTAACTGTCCCGAAAATAATTTTTAACAATGTACTTTTCCCGCTTCCGTTTCTTCCGAGTACACCCGTAATATCTCCAATCTTACAATTAAAATATACATTCGACAGGATTCTCCGGTTGCCGTATGAGTGGGTCAGACTGTCTATTTCGAGTGCGCTATATGGCATTGATAATGATTATTAAAATATATATAGCAAGTACAACAGGCAAATTGAACAGCCAGGCAGCACTAATAAGCTGGATTTTAGTCAGACCGAGGTTATAATAAAAATAGAAACGTTTACGGTATTTTAAAAAGTAAAAATAAATTGCAAATAAAAACCCGCCTGTAAACAAAGAAAAAGAAAAGACCGAGAAAAAGCCTGTAAGAGAGTCAGTTGGAGAACCGCCTGCAAATAATCCGAAAAATCCAATCGCAACTGAAATTATCAGGTTAAACCTGAATATCTCTTTTGAAAAATTAAGTGCAGGCCTGAACATTATATCTTTTAAAGATGGACAATGGCCATATTTTATTTTGTTGGAATTTTTGCAAGAACAGGAAATCTTTGCTGCGCAAGATAGAAAGCCCCAAAGAACAGGGTATTATAAAATAGATCACCGAGAACACCATTATTCAGGAATGGCAATCCTGCCGTGTAACTCTCAAGTAGCCCTGCAAAATTCTGAGGATAAAACGGACTTCCAATCCAGACTGCAAAGTTTGTAATTAAAAAGAACAGGACTGATGAACTTACAGAAGCGAGCAGCAGTGACCCAATCTTTACCCTGTTTTTTAACATCATCCCGAATACTACAATAATTGCAAAGCTAAGGTAAACAGCTATCATATAAAAATGGAATCCAAGGAGCATATCCGAAATAAACAGAGCTGCCATTGGTATTAAGAAAGCCAGATATTTCTTGTTAAAATAAGTACCTCCAAAAAGAGCCATTGCAGCTATTGGAGTGAAATTAGGCCAGTGGGGGATAAGTCTGAAAGCAGCACCCGCAATAATGACTGTAAGAATAAATAAGAACCTGGGGTTTAATGTCTTGTTGTTCATAGTCCAAATGTTTTAGATTTTACGATTACAAAAGTAAATAAATCATTGATATGATTATTAATAAAACAAAAGTAATTCATCAATTATCTACAAAGTCCTTATCTCCAAATATTGCGAGGCCGCCAAGAGCTGTTTCCCGATATAAACTGGGGATATCTTTTCCTGTTTCTTTCATTACTTTTGTAACAACATCAAAACTTATAAAGTGCTTGCCATCAGACAGGATAGAGAACCGCGCTGAATCAAATGCTCTTACAGCACCATGTGCATTTCTTTCGATGCAGGGTATCTGAACCAATCCGTTTATTGGGTCGCAAGTTAAGCCGAGATGATGTTCTAACCCCATTTCAGCAGCATATTCTATTTGTGAGGGAGAGCCACCGGCCAACTGTGTTGCTGCAGCTGCTGCCATAGCGCAAGCTGTACCAACTTCTCCCTGGCATCCAACTTCGGCACCTGAAATTGAAGCATTTTGTTTTACAATATTCCCAATTAATCCTGCTGTCGCCATCGCCCTGATAATTTTATCATCACTAATATCAAAATGCTCCTGACTTATTTTTAGTACAGCGGGTAATATTCCTGAAGAACCACAAGTAGGAGCTGTAACTACTTCTCCTCCTGAGGCATTCTCTTCGGATACAGCAAGAGCATACGCAAAGATTTTACTGATAGTTCTGGCGTGATCATGCAAACCCTTTGATTTTGAATAATAGGAAGCTGCTTTTCTCTGTAGTTTTAAACCTCCGGGAATAAGTCCTTCGTTTGTAATTCCATTGGATATAGCCTTCTTCATTACTTCCCAAACTTTATGGAGGTAATCTTTTATTTCATCCCCTTCGGTTTCAAATACAAGCTCCCAAAATGTTTTACCAGTCTCTTTGTAATAATTTAAAACATCTTGCATGTTTTTTTGGCTATATATGTTATTTGGTTTTGAATTTTTATTATTATCGTCAACAATTTTCCCACCTCCCACACTATACACCAACCATTTATCAGGTTCTGTATTTTTGTCTGCTACTTCAAATTCTAAAGCGTTTGGATGAAAATCCTTAGCTTCATCCTTTTTCCAGATAATCTCAACATTTGCAGGTTCTAGTTCATTTATTATTGCAACATCAGTCAGATGTCCTTTTCCGGTTAGTGCTAAGCTGCCATATAAAGTAACTTTAAACGATTTTGCTTTCGGATGTTTGCTTTTCTATTGTTGGGCAGCTCTGTCCGGACCCATTGTATGACTACTTGAAGGGCCTCTTCCAATTCGAAATAATTCTTTTATTGATTCCATTTTCTATATCTTATTTCATTATTTTTACTTCATAGAATATGTTCCCATTTTCCATTTGATAAATGAGTTTCCCAGTAGCTCTAACATATTTCAATGGGATTTTTGGATTGTTAATATCCTTATCTCCATCAGTTTTCCATTTATCTTCCCACTTGTTATAATAATATTCTAAATCATTAGGAGTAAGTCTGTATATTTCAATTAATTCAATTCCCTCATAAACAGCAAATATCCAATCAACTTTTCTATATTTGGCAATTATTGTGGGGTTCATATGGTGATGAGTTGAAAAACTTTTTGTTAAATTTATATTAACAGATTTTAGTTCATATTCATTACCTTCACTATCAACAGCATCATTTCCTTCTCTCCCAGGAATGTCTTTTAGTCCAGTAATTAATAGCACTTGTAATAGTTTGCCTCCATTATCTTGAAAAATGTCATTAATTCCATTGCTATCTTCGGCAAGTTTTTGATATTTTCGAATGTAAGGGAATAGTTCATTTAACTGCTCAATATCTGTTTTTATTTCTTTGTGTTGAAGTAAATCAATTATTTCTAAATCTAAGGCAGAGGCAATTTTTATTAGCATACCGAGAGTAATATTATGCTTAGAGTTTTCAACATAGCCAATATATGTTCTGTCAATTCCTGCCTTAAAAGCTAACTCTTCTTGTGTAATCCCTCTTTCCTTCCGTGCGGTAAAGATGTTTACTGCTATTGTTTCTAATACAAATTGTTGCTTATCACTCATTCTATATGAATTTAGGTAAAAATTAATATTGCAAAAATGAGAAAAGGACTACTACTACACCACCGAATATATTCGGAGTTTCAGTATTGATGTATAACTAATGATGAAAATATTCGGATTAATTTATTTACATTTGCAGAGAAAATTTGAACAGTATGATAGATAGGGATGATTATATTTATAAAACTAATTTAGGTAAGGCGTTTTGCGGAGATTCATTGGAATTAATTCCTCAACTTGAAGATGATAGTATTGATTTGGTTATGACTAGTCCACCCTTCGCATTGCTCCGCAAGAAGGAATATGGCAATAAAGAGCAAAATGAATAGGTTGAATGGCTTGCTAAATTTGGCAAATTGATTTATCCTAAATTGAAAGAAAATGGCAGTTTAGTTATTGACTTGGGTGGAGCTTATCGAAAAGGGGCTCCCATTAGAAGTTTGTATAATTTTAGAGTATTAATTCATTTTTGTGATATTATCGGTTATAATCTTGCTGAAGAGTTTTATTGGTTTAACCCCTCAAAATTGACAAGTCCTATCGAATGGGTCAATAAACGAAAAATAAGAACAAAGGAT
>JAUVIX010000157.1 GCA_030592565.1 Chlorobiota bacterium | reverse complement strand
TAAATCACTTTAAAATTAAAATGTTATGAAAAAGTATTTGAATTATTTTCTGATTTTACTTATTGTTCCGACAATAGTAATCAGTAGTTGTAAAAAAACAGAGGATGAAGATCCTCCAGTAAAAAAAGGCACTTATGCTGACCTAAAAAATTACATGGTTGCTGAAGCCTTAGATCTAACTGACGTTCTTGTTGATGGCTGGGTAAAGCCTGCCAGCGCAGTGGTTGATTTGAATGATTTCACAGTTCCCGACTGGTATGTAATGGACATTCGCTCTGCTGGTGATTTTGCTGACGGACACATTAAAGGATCAGTTAACGTCGAACTTAAAAACGTATTAACTGCAGCAGCTAATGCCGGAGGGAAGAAAATTCTTGTTGTTTGTAAAACCGGCCAAACTGCAGGTCATGCTGTAATGGCATTACGTTTATCAGGATATCCTGATGCTGCTGTATTAAAGTTTGGAATAGCTGGTTGGAATCCACAATTTGAAGGACCCTGGGAAGGTAATATTGGTAACTTGGCAGATGATCATCCTTCAGAATGGAAAACAGATGCATCACCAGCCCCTGGAACTTTTGCAAACCCTTCATGGGAATCAACTGCTACCGAAGGTGCAGCAATTCTTACCGAGAGAGTGCAACTTATGTTAGACAACGGATTTAAAGCAATCTCTTCTGATGATGTTTTCGGTGCTCAATCTGATTTTCAGATTCATAATTTCTGGGCAGCAGATGACTATACTACTTTTGGTCACTTCTCAAGTGCATATCAGTTAAAACCCATTTCATTTGCTGACGACAAAGTGAAAGCCGTAGATTCTGACGAAACTACACTCATTTACTGCTACACCGGCCAAACATCTTCAATGGTTACTGCATGGCTTAATGTTGTAGGTTATGATGCCAAGAGTATTCTTTTTGGTGTAAACAGACTTAAGTACGACGATCTGGAAGCTGCTGGTAAACCTCATTGGCATGGCCCTGAGAACTATGAATATGCAACAAAATAAGTTATAAATAATAATAAAATCTTAATTATGAAAAAGACAATCATAGCTTTTCTTCTCTTTGGACTTTTATCCCCGTTTATTACTAAAGGACAAGGGTGCATGGAAAGCGATTCGGACGAAGGAGTACAAGTAGTTGGCTATATACAGGCTGATTACGATAATTACTTTTTTGATGAAGATAAAAACGGAAACACACTTAACAAACCAAACAGCTTCTATTTTAAAAGAGCAAGAATTGGTGTTATGGGATCTATTCCTTATGATGTAAGCTATTATGTAATGGCTGAATTTAGCCCGGTTGCAACAGGAAGTCCATATTTGCTGGATGCATTCATCACATATGCACCACTTGGAAAGTATGCAAAATTCACAATAGGACAATTCAAAGGACCTGTAGGACTTGAACTAAATACACCTTGTCATGCTTTGCATACAATTCGCAGATCGACCGTGGTTAACAATCTGGCAACGCCATTTCGTGACATGGGATTTATGGTTTTTGGTAGTTCAGATAGCCTGTTTGGAATAAAAGATTTCTTTAAGTATAATATAGCTATCCTTAACGGTTCGGGAATGAATCATTGGGATGACAACAAATATAAGGATATAGCAGCTCGCCTGGTTATTTCTCCCTGGGAATGGCTTAGTGTCGGTGGTAGTTACAGAACAGGAAAACAAGATGTAAAAAAAACAGATCAGATTCAAAAAACAAGGACACGCTATGGTGCCGATATTAGTGTTAAAGTCAAAAATTTCTTGTTTCAGGGTGAATACCTTGCAGGCATAGACGAAGGAATAGTTACCAGCGGTGGCGGATGTGGTGGAAAATCAACATCTGCAGCCCCGGACAGCCTGACATTTAACAAAAATGGATTTTTTGTTCAGGCTATGTATATGACCCCCTGGAGACTTCAACCTGTTGTTAAATATGAGGTGTACAATTCGGATAATACAACATATCAATATCTTTTTGTTGAGCAGGATTTTATTCAATCAACAATCACTTTTGGTATAAATTATTTCCTGAACGACTGGACAAGAATACAGGTAAACTACCTATACAATGCTGAGGAAACTGCTTCGGTAGAATTTCCGAACGATGCAATTATGGTCCAAATACAGGCAAAGTTTTAAATAAAAAAATAACAAACTTAAAATAAAAGTATTATGAAAAATATCAAATTATTTGTACTGAGTTTTGTAGTTGTTTTACTCGCAACTCAGTTTCTCGCTGCACAAGGTGATATGATCACAGCAGCCGATCTTGGCAAAAAAATAAAAGCAAAAGAAAAACTTACTGTTGTTTCAGTTCGCAAGCCGGCAGATTTCAAAAAATCTCATTTAAAAAATGCTATAAACATCGACCTGAAAAAACTGGCTAGTGAGACAGATCCAAAAGGGATTTTAAAAAGTCCTGAAGAAATCGCAACAGTTCTCGGTAAAGCCGGAATTGATGGAAAAGGCTTAATTGTGATTTATGATGATGGAAAAATGAAATATGCCGGAAGGTTTTATTGGATACTGAAGTATCTTGGTGTTGAAAATGTGAAGGTTTTGCACAGAGACCTGAAAAAATGGCAAGCAGCAAGATTACCTGTTACAAAAGCATCTACACCAGTTAAAGCAACAACGTTTACTCCCAACATAAATAAATCAATATTTGTAGATGAGAGTTATGTAAAAGCACACAAAGCAAGTGCTGTATTGTTAGATGTAAGGCCACCAGATGAATTTAACGGCACATCTACTAAACCTGTTACTAAGGGACACATTCCTGATGCAGAAAATATGGAGTACACTCAGATATTAAAAGAGAATGGTGATTTAAAATCAAAAGCTGAAATTGAAAATATTGCAAAAGGGGTTGGAGCAACTGCTGATAAAGAGATTATCTTATATTGCGGTACCAGCACACGTGCAGGAATTGTGTATTTGGCTTTTACAACTATCCTTGGATATAAGAATGTAAAGGTTTATGATGGAGCTTACAACGAATGGGTTGTAAATAATCCTGTAGAAAAATAAAACATCGTATTTATTAGTATTACATAAGAGGTTGGTTCCGTTTGGTGCCGCCTCTTTTTTGTTTACAGTTGAAAACTAATGTAATACTATAGCATAGTACAACGCATATACTATACAAGTTCTGATAAGATCTATTTCATTTATTCCTGAGTTTACAACAGTTATGATACATACAAACTATAAAAACAAGAACTGCCACGCCAAGAGTCGCCAGAGTAATTTTATTAAATATTTCCATTGTCATTGATGAGCAACATCCAATAAACCCGGCTATTATCAGAAACAGATAAAACAGGAACCCGATAATACCAAATAAGAATGCGAAATTTCCCAAAAATACTTTCATTGCCATTTTATTTTTAAAATCACAAATATACTAAATCTACATCTGGATGTCAAGTATATTTTGGATTTATATTACTTTTGCAGCCTGAAAATGCAAAAGATACCGCAAATAAACATTAAAGATTATAACTACAACCTGCCTAAGGAGAGAATAGCGCAATTCCCTTTGGATAAGCGCGATGAGTCAAAACTAATTATTTACAAAAACGACAAAATATCAAAAAGTACGTTTAAATACATTTCAGAATTACTTCCTGAAAACAGCCTGATGATTTACAATGAAACAAAAGTGATTCAGGCCCGTCTATTATTTGAGAAAGAGACAGGAGCAAACATTGAGATTTTTTGTCTGGAGCCGATGGAACCAACCAGGGAAATTCAACAGGCATTTGAACAACAATCGGGAGTTGTGTGGAAATGCCTTGTAGGAAATTCTAAGAAATGGAAATCAGGTCAGCTACGAAAATCATTTTCATTTAACGGAAAGGAAGCAGTATTATTGGCGGAAAGAGTTGAGCAACATCAGTCATTCTCTTTAATTAAATTTACCTGGGAACCCGCCGGACTTACCTTTTCTGATATCTTAATACATTCCGGGATAATCCCTCTACCTCCCTATATGAACCGAAAGGCAGTTGAAGCGGACAAATACCGTTATCAGACAGTTTATGCTAAGGCAGAAGGTTCAGTTGCCGCTCCTACTGCCGGTCTTCATTTTACTGATGAAGTTTTTGATAAATTACTACAAAAAAATATCTCGTTTGATAAGGTTACCCTTCATGTGGGTGCAGGAACTTTTAAACCGGTGACCTCTTCCGATATAAGGGAGCACGAGATGCATACCGAGCACATTTATATCAGAAAAAAGACAATAGAAAATATTTTACAAAATTCTGGTAAAAACATCATTGTCGTTGGTACTACAACCACACGAACCATTGAAAGTCTATACTGGTTTGGAGTAAAGCTGCTCGTTGAAGGTTACAATTTCGAATCAATTATAATAGAACAATGGGACCCGTATAATCCCAAATACGATAAAAATATTCCCGTAGAGAAATCCCTAACAGAAGTATTAAAATTTATGGATAAAAATGATATGGAGGTTATTTCAGGGACAACCCAACTAATAATAGTTCCGGGTTATAAATATAGGATTCCGAACATACTCATAACTAACTTTCATATGCCACAAAGCACACTACTTCTGTTGGTTTCAGCCTTTATTGGTGAAAGATGGAAAGGTGTTTACGATTATGCTTTAAAACACGATTTCCGCTTTTTAAGCTATGGCGATTCCTGCTTGTTTTTTAAGAAAAATAAAAACAGGCCATCGAAAAACTAATTCCGACAGCCTGCTTTAAAATAATTTATTTATAAATCTGCTATCCTTCTTCCTCAAATTTCTTCAGCATACAGATTAAATCCACAACTCTGTTGGAATAACCCCACTCGTTGTCGTACCAGTTCAGAGTTTTGATTATGCGTTTTCCAAGAACCTTGGTAAATTCAGAGTCATAGATTGAAGAGTAGGTATTCCCTACAATATCAGATGAAACCAACTTATCTTCTGAGTACAGAAGAACGTTCTTCATCCTTTCGGAACGTGAAGCCATTCTTACGGCAGCATGTACATCCTCTATAGTCACATCTTTTTTAACCTCAACTACAAGATCAACTATAGAACCGTCAGGCACAGGAACTCTTGAAGCCATACCGTCAAGTTTACCGGCTAATTCGGGAATAACCATTCCAACTGCAACTGCAGCCCCGGTTGTTGTTGGGATAATATTCTCGGCAGCAGCACGCCCCCTTCTCCAGTCTTTATGAGGAACATCGGCAAGGCGCTGATCATTTGTATATGCATGAGTCGTTGTCATCAAACCTTCAACTATTCCAAAGTTATCATTCAAAACTTTTGCCATTGGAGCAAGACAGTTGGTAGTACAACTGGCATTTGAAATAATTCTGTGTTCCGGTTTTAGACCATCATCATTAACACCTATAACTACTGTGTAATCAATCTCACCTTTTGCAGGGACAGTCAAAATTACCTTTTTGGCACCCGCATTCAGGTGTGGCATCAGGCTTTCTTTGGTTCTGAAAATACCTGTTGCTTCAACTACCACATCAACTTTAAGCTCTTTCCAGGGTAATTCATTAGGATCTCTGACAGCAAGCATCTTAACCTTCTCATTTGGAGTTATAAGATAGTCACCCTCCAGTTTAACATCCTGGCCAAAGCCCTTCATAACTGTGTCGTACTTTAGCAAATAAGCCAGTACATCATCATCAAACAGGTCGTTGATTGCAACGACATCTATATCTTTTCTGCTGTTCAGAATTCTGAATACAGAACGTCCTATTCTGCCAAATCCATTAATTGCTACTCTCATTTGGCACCTCCTTTCTTATCTGCTTTATCATAAGCTAATATTAATTCTTTAATTCTTGCGGCCATTGCAAAAGCGCTATGATACCATGTTAATGTTTTCACCATTCTGCCAGGTGACAACAATGTTGCTTTCTTATCAAATACAACAGAATGGCTGTTATTAATAACATCTGTCGAAACAATAGGATCGTCCACAACCTGTATAATATCTGGCATCTGTTTGGCAGCCTTTTTCATTACCCTGTTTATATCTTCAATAGAAACACCTTTATCCAGTATTGTTGTCATATCCAGCAAGGAGCCGTTTGGAACGGGAACATTTAATGCAGTTCCATCAATTCTATCTTTAAATTCCGGCATAATGTATTCAATCCACTTTGGTGCTGTTGTGTCAACTGGGATAATATTTTCTGCAGCTGAGCGGCTACGTCTGAAATCAACTCCTGCCTTGTCTCTCAATGGCTGGTCAGAAGTGTAAGAATGAACCGTTGTGAAAATAGAATAATCAACACCAAAATTCTCAGCCAGAATTTTCAGCATAATGGCAGCGGCATTTGTTGTTGCCGAACCTGCTGAAACCAGTTTATCCGAAGACTTTATAGTATGATCATTAACACCAAAAATTGCAACCCTGTCGATAATTTCCGTTGGGACAGTCGTAAGCATTACCCTTTTTGCACCGGCTTTCAGATGCATTTCCATATCGCTCTTTGTGCGGTGAGTCCAGGTGCCGTCAACAACAATATCAACATCGAACATATCCCAGGGCACTTTACCGGGATCTCCACCTGATACAAACCTTGCTTTTTCGTTTTCAGAAACCAGGAAATTTCCTTCAAGTTTCGGACTCACTCTTCCTTTTGTTTCAGCACTTACAAGATATGCAAGAATTTCCGGCTTGCCAAAGTCGGAAATAACAACTACTTCTATCCTGTCATCCTCAAGACACATCCTGTAGATATGCCTTGGGATTTCGCCAAACCCCTTTAATCCTAATCTTATTTTACTCATAATAATTATTTTAATCAGTTAAAAACTAATAACTTATTTAGATTTTTTTTAAACCTGAACATTTTTGCAAAAGTAATTCATTTAAAAAGAAATTCATATTAAAAGATGTTAAGAAAACATTAAATCTTATGACAGGATTAAAACACAGTTACGAAAGATTTGTTTTGACAGCACCCAAAATAATATTTTTATTTTCGCAATTTTGAGTCGGATTAAAAAACAGGAAAAATAAAGTTTCAAGATAAATGCACTAAATGTGTAGTCGCTTGCCTTATATTAAGACAAATTCTAATTCAGCTCCGTCAGGAGCGATATATCGGTAAAAAAGATGCACCAAAAACGCCCCTACATCCCGTTAGGGATGAAATAATAATTCCGTTACAGCACAAACTTTGCAGTACTGACAGCCTTACCATATAATTATGTTAATCTTTTATGATCTTTTTCACTAACACACTTTCACCGTCGTTCCCTTTTAATAAATACACTCCCTTTGGAAAAGACGAAACATCAATAATCGTTTTCTCCTGTATCACTCCTTCCCACATTTTTTGACCTTGTATGTTCAATAGCTCTCCCTTTATCTCCTTTCCCATATTTGAAGTAGATATAATGAGCTTATCATTTGCAGGATTTGGATAAACCGAAAATTCCGATTCTCTAACAGATTCAACTCCTGTATAAACCACAGTAAAACTTTGTTCGGGTGCAAACTCCGAACCTTCAAAAGTATTGTCAATTGTCTGGACTGTCCAATAGTAGGTATTGCCCTCTGTCAGGCCTTTGATCTTTATCATATTATTAAGGGAAGTATTCCCGAAGGCGGGAACTTTTCTGTAGCCTGTATTCATAAACGCTATTGGAGATATGATATCATATATTCCGCTTTGGGTTCCGAGACAAACATTGTAAGTCAGGCCGGCCTGAGGTGTTTGGGTATCGGTTGCCTTATCCCAGGACAATACGACCTCACCACCGGAAGCCATAAAAGAGAGGTTTATTGGTGTTTCTGGTGCAAAATTGGGCAGTGAACCATCATTTCTGTAAACCTTTGTAAAGCTGCTTCCTCCCGAATTAATTCCAGTAAGGATCAGGTCAAGGTCGGTATCATTATCATAATCGCCCCAACAAACGAAGCTGCGTTCGGCAGCAGTAAGGCTTGCATTGTTAACCTGATTAAAATAGTCATTGCCGACATTTTCATAAACCGCTGAGCCGAAGCTACCGCAACCCGCTAATTTGCCTGTGATTGCGATATCAAGGTCGCCATCATTGTCGAAGTCGCCCCAGGCAGCATTTCCTAAAGCGACCGGAGGCAGGCCTGCGAAAATATCTATAAAGGAATTATCTC